>NZ_LKBY01000158.1:0-8175 GCF_002699915.1 Pseudomonas sp. ICMP 8385
CCGGCCAGTGATGCACTGGCTTTCGTAAGCTTGAGCCGTATGCGGGGAAACTCGCACGTACGGTTCTGAGGGGGCTGCGGATCAGTAATGATCTGTGGCTACCCGACACTTTCTTGCTCAATCTCGACCAAATGACCCCGGAACAGCTCCGCGCGCTGGCCGAGCGGGCCGTGCATTTGCAGGCCCAGGTCGACACCATGAGCAAGAAGATCCATCGAATCGAGACGGTCAACGAGCAGCTCACTCACGAGATCGCCATCCTTAAACGCCACAAGTTCGCCAAACGCAGCGAGCAGATCAGCCCGGCGCAAGGCAGCTTGCTCGATGACCTGCTTAATACTGACCTCGAAGCCATCGAGGCCGAGTTAAAAGCCCTTCATCCAGCACCTGCGCAGGCAGAACCACGCCAGCAACCCAAGCGTGCGCCGTTGCCACCGCAGTTCCCACGCACTGTGATCCATCACGACCCGGACGACACGCAATGCGCGTGCGGCTGCCAGCTTCAGCGCATCGGTGAAGATGTCAGTGAGAAGCTGGATTACACGCCGGGCGTGTTCACTGTCGAGCAGCATGTGCGTGGGAAATGGGCCTGCCGGCAGTGCGAAACACTGATCCAGGCGCCGGTGCCGCCTCAAGTGATCGACAAGGGCATCCCCACGGCGGGCCTGCTGGCGCATGTGATGGTGGCCAAGTTCGCCGACCNTATCCCGCGCTCGACACTGGCGCAGTGGGTGGGTCAAACCGGCGTGCAGCTTCAGCCGCTGGTCGATGCGCTGCGCGAGGTGGTGCTGGCCCAGCGCGTGGTTCACGCCGATGAAACGCCGGTACAAATGCTGGCGCCCGGCGAGAAGAAAACCCACCGCGCTTATGTCTGGGCCTACAGCACTACGCCATTCTCGGCCCTCAAGGCCGTGGTCTACGACTTCAGCCCCAGCCGTGCCGGCGAACATGCGCGCAACTTCCTGGGCACCTGGAACGGGAAGCTGGTCTGTGATGACTTTGCCGGCTACAAGGCCAGCTTTGAGCTGGGCATCACCGAGATCGGCTGCATGGCCCATGCGCGCCGCAAGTTCTTCGACCTGCATGTAGCCAATAAAAGCCAGTTGGCAGAGCAGGCGCTTCACTCGATTGGCGGGCTGTATGAAGTCGAGCGACACGCCAAGGAAATGAGCGACGAAGACCGTTGGCGATTACGCCAGGAAACGGCAGTGCCCATCGCTGAAAAGCTGCATGAGTGGATGTTGGCTCAGCGTGCACTTGTGCCCGAGGGTTCAGCTACGGCCAAGGCCCTGGATTACAGTCTCAAACGCTGGGTAGCGCTGACGCGCTACCTGGAAGATGGTGCTGTGCCCATCGACAACAATCAGATCGAGAACTTGATCCGGCCGTGGGCGCTTGGGCGGTCGAACTGGTTGTTTGCAGGATCGTTACGCAGCGGCAAGCGGGCGGCGGCGATCATGAGCCTGATCCAGTCAGCGCGCATCAACGGGCATGATCCGTATGCTTATCTCAAGGACGTGCTGACGCGGTTGCCGACGCAGCGGGCCAGCGAGATCGAGCGACTGCTGCCGCATCAGTGGATCCCTGCCTGATCTGTGCAAGGTGTGTTCGCTGGCCGCTTACGTTGGAATGGTTCGGGCTACACCCTGGACGACTGGGGACCGGTGTTCAACCCGGCCGGCGCACACCAGGCACTGGCCGGCACGCTGAACGCCTCTGGTACCCAACCATCTGCCTGTGTTCCCGATCCCGCGACGCCGGCCATGGGCCAGCAAACGGGGGAAAACGATCTGATGTCGGCCGTATGGCCGTGTGAACTGATCCTGCCGCTGGGGCACGGCTGGGTGGCTTGTACCGACGCGCTGCCCTGGAATGACTATCAGGGGGAGCTCGAATACATCGTCTACAGCCCCGCGTATGGCGGTGACTTGCACCGGTGCACGTTCAGCTTGAGCGGGGCGCGCTGGTACGACGAACGCCAGGCACTGGGCATCAGCGGGGTGACCCATTGGCGCCTGGCCCGCCGTGATGAACCTCGCGACAGCGCACTGGACGGCCCTCCCCCGACGGTGACCCAGGTGAATGGCGAGCGCCTGGCCCTGCTGCACCGCTGGTGGGAGTGGTATCGCCACGCCACCGGCATTGAGCCGGCCTAACGCCTCAGGGATGACTTGTGAGACGCGCTGCCGGCGGCGTGCCGTGGTACGCATTCTCATAGATCGCGGCGCTGTTGCCGGCGGCTTCACGGGCCATGGCGGTGACAAGCCGGTCCTTTAGCCGCTTCACTTCGGTTTCAAGCTCACCGATCCGGGCCTGCTGGTGTTTGAGCCGCTGCTGGTCGTTGTCGTGCTGGGTCACCAGCTGGGCGATGCGGCGCCGACTGTGGGTGAGCTCGCGGCACGTCTCGTCCAGTTCATGATTGAGCAAGGTGCAGTGGTGTTTCCACGCGGCGAGCATGGACGGTACACCCAGGGAGAACGCGTCCTGGTCGGGGTCAGGCAGTGAGTTCGAGGGCTGTGCGTCCATGGCGGCTGTCCAATTATAGTGTATGGATGTACAGTATAACCCTAAGCGCAAGGTTGGGAATGGCCCTGCTGTCGACCTTGGGGTTGGGGGAGCAACGGAACAGAAAGTGCACTTAAGCTCAGTCGCTGCCCCGCAAACCCTTGCAACGTCTGGATAGTTTCGAAAAACGACCGTTTTATGAAACCGTTTCCGCTATCGCGAGGAAAGGTCACCAACACCCGAAAATCAGTGCAATAAACCTTTCTCACGAATCAAAGTTCGTTAATTCGCAGTCGCTGACGAGTAAAACGAACTCTAATTCGGCTTACGTTGGTTTTCAGTTCCATTGCTCCCCAACCCCCTATACGCAACACATCGTAGCCAGCTCAACACGCTTAGAGAGCGGTTCTGCTGGGTGTTGTGGGGGGTGGTGGTCGCCTTTCTTTGGACCTGGTACTGATCAAAAGGAGCATGCCTTGAAACAACGGTCGAAGGTTTTTTGTGTGGCCGCGTGTTGTGTTCTGGTGTTAACCCCGTGGGGAAAAATTCCAGAAATGATTTCTTCAGATGTGAGTGGGTACTACATCAGCGATGGCGGATTGAGTACCGGTTATAAAGTGCTTAAGGTCGACAGCTCCGGTTACGGAAAAATGTACTCGTACGATGCGATGCGCCACGGAATCCTTAACACCTACCCTTTCAAATATTCGTCCACTTTTCTGAGTGTCACCCTCGACTTTAGGGATGGAAGCCAGACAGTGCTTTCCGAAGGTTGGTTGGGGCTGGAAGGTCGTCTCCATTGCTCGAGAGGGAGCTGCGGGGGGTTAGGAACTGTCAGCCGCGTCGGCGAAAGCGAGACGGATCTTCCTGAAGAATTTCAACACGCGCTATCAAAACACAATTATTGATACGTCAATAATTGTGCATTGATAATCTGTAGCGCGCTGATATCATCAAGACCGCGGCGCTTCAGGGTAGTAGAAGGGTAAAATCCATAACTCTGCTGCTGGTGATGGGGGGGAAGACCTGCGGGCTGCCCTCCTGCTCCATTTCTGATGCGTGGTCTATGTCCTTAATTTTCGAAGCTGATCTACGACGATATCTAGCTGCTGGCCTGGTGCATGACATCTCGGTCCTTAACACCCGCGACGGGTGGTCGCTGCGTATTCAATTGGGTTCCGAATGTGTGTCATTGCGCCGGCAGCGCGGCGGCGAGCGGACCTTCAAGAGTCTCGACAAGCTGGTGGTCTTTCTTACCGAGCTGGGGCTTGAGCAATTAGTTGTCCAGCTGAGGAATCCAAACGTTCAGCCTGAAAGGCTTCTGTCACGCAATGAGACCGTAGAGGATGACCGCTAAGGTCAATTTCCCAGGAGATAGTCAGATGTTGAAAAAAGTTGGTTGCCTCATCGGGCTGTGTGTCGGTCTGAGTGGTTGTGGCAATCCATTTGAGGGTAGCTATCGAGCCATGCAAGGCATCATAGGACCACTGGTAGCGATCGATATTAAAGGCAGTAAAGCCGTAGTAGTGAAGGTCGATCCTTTTCGGAAAAAGATCTTGAGTGAACAAACCTGGGAGGCAAAAAGCAAAGGCGAAAAGCTGCTTTTGACTGACCTCAAAGGCAAGACATTTGCTTTCAATCGATCAGTTGATGAGAAAGGGCTGGATTGTCTGAATTGTGGCTTCGGCACAGGCATGCCTGATTCTTGGCAGCAATTCGATCCAAACAAGTAAAATTCAAATCCAAGGATAGGTCATGGCGTTGAGAACCTTTTTTTTAGCTTTTGCATTCTTCCCTGCTATCACTTTTGCTGGAAGCATGCCCTTCGAAGCGGCTGATCGATTGGAGCGAAAGGGCTGATCTTGCTCCAATGACCCATTGGCGGGGTGTGAGCATATTTTCTATAGCTGCACCTCGACATGTGGAGGAAGTCGCTCAGGCACGATTGTGGAAGGTTGCTTTGATGATGTAGCAGCTTGTATCAACTGCAACGGATACGACATAGCTGAGGTGCATCTGTACCCGAGACAGGTCCGCGAAAGCGGCTTTTATTCCGGAATGACTTCTGGCTCGGATTTATTTGCCTGGTATGGTAAAACGCCATCCTGAGCTAGGAGCGGGCATAGCAAGTGGGTATAGACGTAGAAAACAAGGTTGTTTCGTACACTGATGAGCATCAGTTTTTGGTGGACACATCCACAGAAAAAAACCCATTTGTGCAGTCCATTAAGGGCACGGAGGTCATTTCTGTATTCCGTCGGCGTAAGAGCGACAGTCATCAAGGTGATGGTAACCCGCTGATTTTCGCGCTGAAAAGAATGCGTAAATATCAGATATCGACTGAAACTATCACTGAATTCATGCCGAATTTACGCATTATTTTGAACCTTATGACGGCTCATCGAACCTATGACCTTATCATCGCGTTGCCCTCAAGCCATCCGATCGCGAGCGGCTTGGCTAGGCGGGTGGGGCGCGCTTTACCGACAGTCCCGATCTCCTACGAATTCTTCGTGAAGTGCAGCAACGCTGAGGTTGCACAAGCGCTGCGAGATAAGAAATCAAATGGGGAGATCCGCAAACAACATTTGCGCGACATAACCTCATTGATACACACGCTGAGTGTGTCTGAAGGCGAACCATTTAAGCTCAAAGAGGTGGATAATCACCTTCGAGGCTATACGTTCCCGTTCAAAATAAACGAAAATCTCGACGTTAAAGGGATGTCGGTGTTGGTGGTGGACGATTTGCTATCGTCTGGAACCTCAATTCTGACTGCCAAGCGCTTGCTGGTCGCATCGGGAGCAGATAAGGTTTCCGCCCTGTGTCTCCTGAGCTCTTTGGATAGCGGTCGGCCGTGGGATACTGTAATTGGCGAGCAGAAATAGCATGATTCATACCCCATTACTTGACATAGCCGTAAGGAAATGATCAAATTTGAGGCGTAGGAAAGACCACTTGTATGCCCGGTGGTCGATAAATATGAAGCAGGTTTACCTGCGGGCCCGAGCGAGCACCCTCAAGCGAGGTCCGGTTTTAAGAACCATAAATCGCTACGTTAGGCATCGGCTAACAATGCACCATGAAAGGGGACCCTGGAAACAGGGGCCCCTTTCGTCTTTTTGCGCCACCAGAATGCTCGTTTTGTCGGCGTGCATCAGGTAAAACTATCCCGTCATAGCTGGTCTAGCTTCGTTGTATAGCCTTGGCTCAGCAGTTCACGTCGGCGCTCTCTAGACTCCCGTTTTAGGCGTTGCCCACGTTACGAGCCGGGCTTGTACGGCACATCGAGCCGGGTCAAAAAAGCCGACCCGTCTCGCCCCTTCGGGCTTCAATTCCTAACGTCTGCGGCCTTCGGCCTGCGCGCGGTCCTAGTGATGACGGTCTCAGGTGGCCATTCGCGGCCATAGTTACCTGTGACGGGAATAAATTTTCCCCTCACAAGAGGAACACCGTCTGATCACCGGCACTGCAGAATAATGAGCGGTAGGCCGAGGCGTGGGCTCAGTCATTGCATCCACTGGACAATCAACTTGGCCAGCACGTCTTGCATGTCCACTTTGCGACGCACACAAAGCGCCTTGAAATCATCGTGCAACGCCTCAGGAATATTTGCATTCACGCGTTTGACCGGTCCCTTTCCCAGCTGCGGTTCGTTGAGCTGGAGCCAGAGCGCACATTCCGTGCGATTGTTAAATGCCGCCACCGGCGTTCGATAGCGCTCGGTCACCTCAACCAGCTGGACGGTTTCGCCGATCTGGTCGAGCACATAGCGCTTGCCCTGCCGATAGCCCAGCAACTGCGCCTGTTGGGTCAGTTCGTCAATGTCGTACAGCTCAGTATCCACGGCCTGGTCGTGGATAAACTCATCCAAGGCCTCCTGGATGGCATTCAAGGTTTCGTGGTCAAGATCCAGGCTGGAGCGGTCGAGCAATCCACCGTCAGCCAGTCTATGCCCATAGAGTTCACCGTCCACGGTGAACTCTGCGACGACAAAGCGCAGGCCGTCCTCGGAATCGTGTTTAACGCTGTGGATGATGATGATGTTCATGGGGATCTCCTGTTATTTTAATGATCATGTAATCATATGATTCCATGATCATGAAAACAAGAAAGGTTTCGAGTAACGAGCGTTGACGTCAAATCGCGCTCACAAAAAAGCCCGCCAATCGGCGGGCTTTTTTGTGCATCAGGCAGATGCATTAGCTTTTCTTTGTTTTCTGAAAACCCGGCCGAATTCAAAAAACCGGACAGTCAAACAGGGGCCGCCCGTCGACTTTCAACGCGAAATCCGCCCCGGACCGCGTGTCGTGACAGCACCGTTCAAGCATCATCCCTACCCCCAGCGAGACCTCCATGACTCATCAACAACGCGACTATGACTGCCCACTCTCCGGTGCCCGCGTCATCCTCAGCAAGCAAGTGTTCCGCCTCTCCGGCCTGGGCAGCCCCCAGGGTGATCTTCAGCGCGAGTTCAGCTGTTCCGCCGAGAATGGCTGTGCGCAGCGCAACGACCCCAACTGCCGCCTGCGCCGACTGCAAGCCAAGGCCGACCGGCTGAGCCACTGCGAATAACGGGGCATTCGTTCAATCGCCCCCTACAAACAGGCCCACCTCGGTGAGCTTTTTTGTGGCTGCTGGATACCAGTCGGTGGGGGGGCTGGCCTACCATTCCCTTAGTGAGGGGTTTTAGGCGTACCCACCCAGCTCTCGCGGGATGCGACGGCGATCTTCCTCACTGGCTTCACCTCTATCCTGGTACTCGTAGTTTGTCCGCGGCTGGGTCGCCGCTCCCCAGGGAGTGAAAAATTTGATCTGCATGACGCGTTCGATCACCTCGATGAGGTTCCCATTGTCAGTAATAAAAAACGTATTCATCTGCATTTCTCTCGTTTTGGATTTCCCCTATTGTCCCACCGGTTTTGAGGGTGATTTTCATGGGGTTTGCATGGTTGAGACGGACGAACAGGACGACGAAAAATGCGCGCTGGGATTCATGAAGACGCTCTGCAGGTGATGATCGAGGGCGGCGCGGTGCGCGAAGCGCTGCGCACCTGGGCGAGTCTGATAGCGGTGGGCCGCTTTGCCGAAGCCCAGGGCATCAAAGGGTTTGCCGTCGAGCTGTGACGCGTCACGCCAGCAAATTTCGGGCAAAAAAAAGCCGCCTTAGGAGGGCGGCTTTTTCGTCGAAAGCCCAGTTAGTGGCCGAGCTTTCGTACTCACAGGGAGCATTCACGTACCGACAGGGTACAAGGTGGCACTTGCAGTGGCAATAATTAACGATTGGCGGTTTTTGGGGCGCACGATAAACACAAGATGTAGGGATTGGTGCGACCCTTTTGGTAAAAAAGTTCTTTTTTGATGGTTTTTTTGTGCAGTCGAGCAAATAGGCCCATTTTTCGAAAAAAATCTTTCCCCCGCCAAAGCCCCGTAGTGCCTCGCTCTGGCCGAAAAAGTGCTCTTTTATACACAGCCAATGAGCCGATACGCCGCACCACGTTGGAAATAAATTCGTTACCATGCAGGCACTCGTACGGTGTTAGCAAATGCCGTGCGGCGGCCTTACTGACACGGGCTAGTTGTAGCGGCCTGCATTTAAAAACGTCCCGACCTGCAATCAATACGATTTTCGACCGGAATTAACTGCGACTGACCGGCCCGGCAAACCAG
>NZ_LKBY01000159.1:0-7828 GCF_002699915.1 Pseudomonas sp. ICMP 8385
TGGGTCAGCCGCCAGAAATGTTGGCTGGGCTGGCGCTATCGCGGGCAAGCCCGCTCCCACAGGGATCTCACTGGAGCAGAGAATTTTGGCTCCACCACAGATCAAATGTGGGAGCTGGCTTGCCTGCGATGGCGGTGGGTCAGCCGCCAGAAACANGGACTGCCGCTATCGCGAGCAAGCCCGCTCCCACAGGGGATCTCACTGGGGCAGAGAATTTTGGCCCCACCACAGTGGGCGGCCGGCGCAGCAAATTTTGCATACGCCCCACCTTGTTCCGAACCCACAAAAAAGCCCCATCTCTCGCGAGACGGGGCTTTGTTTTAACGCGCTAGCCGCCGATTACAGCACCACTTGCCCGCTCATAGCCAGGTCCAGCAGTTCACGGTTGGCCACCGCGTACATGGCGTAGTCCGTACCCACCGCGGCACGGATTTCTACCATCATCGCGCGCCAGCGCTCGACCATGCTCGCATTCTGCTCAAGCCACAGGGCCACGCGGGCTTCCATGTCTTCTGGCGCATCGGCCATTTGCAGAACCTTGATGGTGATCGCCCGTTGCTGCCAGTCCACGTCATCGCGGAAGGCTTCGCGGGCCTGGGCCTGCCAGTTGTTGCCCACCGGCAGATCGCTGATCTGCTGCAGGTACCACGGCAAGTCCAGGGCGCTGCCCACGGCGAAGTAGGCCTTGGCCACATCCGCAGCGCTCTGCCCGGTCACGTCGGCGGCCTCGATGATCGGCAGCAAGGTGTACAGGTGGGTGGTGCCGGCAACCATGCGCGCCAGCAACTCCGGCACACCGGCTTCGACATAGGCCTGGTAGCGGTTCTGCCAGCCTTCGCGGGTCGGGCCTTCCAGCAGTTCGTCGAGCTTGAGGCCCAACGCCGCCAGGTGCGGACCGAAGTGCGCGACGTCACGGGCAGCATCCTGCTCGTTGCGACGGCTGCGCAGGAACCAGCGGGTAGCCCGACGGCCCAGGCGCATCAGCTCGTCCATCAGCGCCAGTTGCACCTCAGCCGAGACCTGGTGATCCAGGGCTTCGATCTGACGGAACCAGTGCGGGAGATGGAAGATGTCGCGCACGATCACATAGGCGCCCGCCACGTTCGCCGGGCTCATGCCCGTCGACTCTTTGAGGCGTTGCACGAAGGTGATGCCCATGTGGTTGACCAGGTCGTTGGCGATCTGGGTGCTGACGATCTCGCGCTTGAGGCGGTGGCGACGCATGGCCTCGGAGAACTTGGCCACCAGGCTCGGTGGGAACGCGGTCTCCATGTCACGGGTCAGGTAGTCGTCATCCGGCACCAGGGACTTGAGCAAGGCTTCCTTGAGGTCGATCTTGCTGTAGGAGATCAGCACCGACAGTTCCGGGCGGGTCAGGCCCTTGCCGGTCGCGGCGCGCTCGACGAGCTGCTCCTCGGTCGGCAGGTACTCAATGGCGCGGTCCAGCTTGCCACGGCCTTCCAGGTCGCTCATCAGGCGCTTGTACTCGGCTGCACGCTCGTAGGCTTTGCGCGCGGCCAGGGACAGGGCCTGGGTCTGCTTGTAGTTGTTGCCCAACACCAGGCTGCCGACTTCGTCGGTCATGCTCGCCAGCAACTGGTTGCGCTGCTTGTCGGTCATGTCGCCGGCCTGCACCACTTCGTTGAGCAGGATCTTGATGTTCACTTCGTGGTCGGAACAGTCCACGCCACCGGCGTTGTCGATAAAGTCGGTGTTGGAACCGCCGCCATTGAGGCCGAATTCCACACGACCCAGCTGGGTCATGCCCAGGTTACCGCCCTCGCCCACGACTTTGCAGCGCAACTCGTTGCCGTTGACGCGCAGCGCGTCGTTGGCCTTGTCGCCCACATCGGCGTGGCTTTCGGTGCTGGCCTTGACGTAGGTGCCAATACCGCCGTTCCACAACAGGTCCACCGGCGCCTTGAGCAAGGCGTTGAGCAGCTCGGTCGGGGTCAGCTTGTCGGCCTGGATGTCGAAGCGCTCTTTCATCTGTGGCGAGATGGCAATGCTTTTGGCGCTGCGCGAGAAGATACCGCCGCCTTCGGACATGATGCTGGTGTCGTAGTCCGACCAGGCCGAACGCGGCAGCTCGAACATGCGCTGGCGCTCGATAAAGCTGGTGGCCGGGTTCGGGTTGGGATCGATAAAGATATGCAGGTGGTTGAAGGCCGCAACCAGTTGCAGCTTGTCGGACATGAGCAAGCCGTTGCCGAACACGTCGCCGGCCATGTCGCCGACGCCGACCACGGTGATGCTGTCTTGCTGCACGTTGATGCCGCGCTCACGGAAGTGACGCTGCACCCCGACCCACGCGCCCTTGGCGGTGATGCCCATCTTCTTGTGGTCGTAACCGGCCGAACCACCGGAGGCAAACGCATCGCCCAGCCAGAAGCCGTAGTCGATGGCGATGCCGTTGGCGATATCGGAGAAGGTCGCGGTGCCTTTGTCGGCCGCCACGACCAGGTACGGGTCATCGTTGTCGTGGCGCACCACGTTCAACGGTGGCACCAGGGCGCCGTCCTTCAGGTTGTCGGTAATGTCCAACAGACCGGAAATGAAGATGCGGTAGCAGGCAATGCCCTCGGCCGCGATCTCGTCCCGGCTGCCACCCAATGGCAGGCGACGCGGCAGGAAGCCGCCCTTGGCGCCCACCGGCACGATCACCGAGTTCTTCACTTGCTGGGCTTTTACCAGGCCCAGCACTTCGGTGCGGAAGTCTTCTTCACGGTCGGACCAGCGCAGGCCGCCGCGCGCGACGTTGCCAAAGCGCAGATGCACGCCTTCGACCCGCGGCGAGTAGACGAAGATTTCAAACTTCGGCACGGGCTTGGGCAATTCTGGAATGGCGTGGGGGTTGAACTTGAAGCTGAAGTACGACTTGTGCTGGCCGTTGGCATCGGCCTGGTAGAAGTTAGTGCGCAGGGTGGCCTTGATCAGGTCCAGGTAGCGCCGCAGGATCCGGTCTTCGTTAAGCACCTGCACATCGTCCAGGGCCGTGAGGATCGCTTGCTCCAGGCGTTGCTGCTTGTCTTCCAGGTCGTCGCTGGTGAGCTTGCGCGCCAGATAGAAGCGGGTCTTGAACAACCGGGTCAACTCGCGGGCGATGTCGGTGTGGTTGTTCAGGGTGCTGGCGATATACCCCAGGTCGAAGCCCAGGCGGATCTGCTTGAGGTAACGGGCGTAGGCCCGCAGCAGCGCCACGTCACGCCATGGCAGGCCGGCGGTCAGCACCAGGCGGTTGAAGGCATCGTTCTCGGCATCGCCGTTGACGATATGCACGAACGCGTCCTGCAAGGTGTCGTTGAGCTGCTGGATATCGAGGTTCAGGCCTTCGGCGGCGGTGAACGCAAAGTCGTGGATCCAGAACTCGCGGCCATTGGCGTGGCGCAGGCTATACGGGAACTCACCGAGCACGCGCAGGCCAAGGTTTTCCAGGATCGGCAGCACATCCGACAGCGCCAGCGGGGTGTCGGCGTGATACAGCTTGCAGTGCAATTCCTGCTGGCCGGTCACATGGCCCAAAGGCTGGTAGAAGCTCATCACCAGCGGCTTGGCTTCGGTGAGGTTGAGCAGGTGTTGCATGTCGACCACCGCCGAATGCGCGGCGAAGCGCTCGCGGTAGCCGGCGGGGAAGCCTTTGGGGAAGTCCGCCAGCACATTGGTGCCGTGGGCTTCGCCGAAGCTCTCGACCACCAGGCTCGCGTAGTCGTCCTGCCAGCTGCGGCAGGCCTGGATCACTTCCCTTTCCAGCAGCAGCGGGTCGATGTCCAGGCGGTTTTTCGGGTCAACCCGCAGAATCAGCTGCACACGGGCCAGCACGGATTCGGAGAAGAAGGTCCAGAACTCGCAGTCCGAGGCCTTCAGGCGATCCATCAGCACTTGCTGGATCTTCTGACGCACTTCGGTGGAGTAGATATCGCGCGGTACGTAGGCCAGGCAGTAGCAGAAGCGGCCGTACGGGTCCTTGCGCAGGAATACGCGGATCTTGTTGCGTTCCTGGATCTGCACGATCGACATCACGGTGCTGAACAGTTCGTCCACCGGGGTCTGGAACAGGTCATCGCGGGGCAGCACTTCCACCACCTGGGCCAGTTCCTTGCCCAGGTGCGCCTTGGCCTGGAAGCCCGAGCGGCGCTCGATTTCCGCGACCTTGCGGCGGATATAAGGAATCACCCGCACGCTTTCGCCGTACACCGAGGAGGTGTAGAGGCCCATGAAGCGGCATTCCTTGATGACCTTGCCGTGCTCATCGATCTGGCGGATCGATACGTAGTCCGGGTAAGCCGGACGGTGCACACGGCTTGGGTGCGCGGCCTTGGCGAACGACAATACCGTCGGCTCGCGCAGGTAGGCCACAGCGTAGTCTTCGATGCGCAGGTCTTCAGCGGTGAGGCCGGCGCGCAGCAGCTTGGTCAGGCCGAGGAAGGAATTGGCGTCATATTCCAGATGACCGCCGTCCTGCTCGTCACGCACCACAAACTCTTCGTAGCCAAGGAAGGTGAAGTGGTTGCCCACCAACCATTCCAGGAAGCTCTTGATCTCGGCCTTTTCTTCGCCTTCGATGGCAAACGGGCTGCTGTCGATACCGGCCAGCAGTTCCTGGACCTTGGCCTTCATCGGCTCGAAATCCGCCACGGCCACACGCACTTCGCCCAGGACCTGCTCCAATTCCTTGCTCAGCACATTGAGCTCGGCGGCGTTGGCGCAGCGGTCGATTTCCAGGTACATCAGCGATTCTTGCAGGACGTCTTCGCCCTGGGTGCCTTTAGGCAGGATTTCCAGCAACTCGCCCTTCTTGCCACGGCGCACGCTGAGTACGGTGGTTTGCAGGGTATGGATGCTGTAACCGCGACGGTTCAGCTCGGTGCGCACCGAATCCACGAGGAACGGCAAGTCATGGTGCAAGACTTCGACCGCAGTGTGGGTCGATTGCCAGCCGTGGCGTTCGTAATCGGGGTTGTAGACCCGCACTTGCGGCTGGGTGTGATCAAAGCGCTCAAGCAGGCGCCAGGCAGACAGGGAGCAACCGGCCAGGTCGGACATGCGACGCTGGGTCAGCTCGTCCAGGGAAATGATGCCGAAGAATTGTTCAGCGAACAGCGCCACTTGTGGCAGTGCCTGTTCACTGATGTGCTGCGCCAGTGCCGCTTGCAGTTGATGCTGGAAGTCGGCTTTGCTGGCTGCGGTAAAGAACGCCATCTGTGGTACTCCGCTTGGGCTTGTTATTGATGGAAGCGTCGCGTGTTATCCCCGGGTGGGGAGACCGTCATTTCTGTGTTCGGGATCTACCATAACCAATTCAGAGTGACAGGTGGGTGAAGCTGGACACGACGATGAGGTCACATTCAACTTCCACTGGATACGTCCGACGGGCAAGTCAGAGTCACACTGAAGGTACATCCGCTGTGCAGCTTAACGAGTGTGGGAAGCCCGCTGCTTGCTGCGCTGCGACATATTCGGTCAACGGCAGGCAACCCCGGGTTGCACAAGGAGCAACCCGAACCAATGGGGGGAGCCCCAAGCCAGCACCTGTGACCTCACGGAACCGGTATTCAGGCCCGGGCCACTCAACAATCCCCACCCCGGAATCAAGGAAGATATCCACTCGCCCAGACGAGGTGCCCATGCCGATCACACAGCCCCACGCCCAGCCCTCATACCTTCCAACAACCCAGCCCCTCAATGGCCCGCCGGAACAGCCGGCAACCCAAAAAGCTGCGCTCACGCCAGAAGGCGCCGCGCCGGCGCCTGTCACAGCGCCCTACAGACGCAATACCGCGCTGGACGATTACGCCAGGCACTACAAACCGATGAAATCGGCAAACGATGTAACCGCCGAGCAAGTACAAGCGCATATCAAACAACGCTTTGGGATCGCCATTGACCCTGACAAGGCGTATTTGATGACGATGGCCTACGAACACCGCACTGACGAACAGCCTTACAAAGGTAGCATCGTGCAAAAAATATCCTTGACCGATGCTGCACGGTGCAACATCCAGGGCGTCGAACTGCCCTCAGGCATGCATCAACCCAAAACCCTGGGTTATTCAGATAGCACGCCCCCCATTGAAATAAAACCGGAGTCCCGGCATCACGAAAAACCCAGCGCTGACTTTAGGTTCCCCCTGCCAAACACCAGCGGTCACACCCGTTGGTATCAAGGGATCTACCAAGACCCCCAGCCAGGCTCGCCCAATCGCTATGACGCCAGCAACCAAGTGCCCATTGATCCTGAGAGCTTCAAACAGATGGTCTGGGATAACGCCTATAAAAAAAGCTACGACAACTACCTGAAGGACTACTGGAGCCCCAATAACCGAGCGGCCTTCACAACCACAGCAACGATTGCGTACTTGACGGCCGTGCATAAGCAACTCCACGACCAGTCACTGAACGAAAACGACAGAAGAATCGCCATGGGCGTGGCAGGCTTGCCACCAGACAAGGCCTACCTCGACATAACGCCAGAAGACCTCAAACAACCCTATAAAGCCGACCCGAACCTGCAAACCAAATTCCTTCGCTTCAACGGGTTTGAGTCGAGGATGTTTTACACCCAAGACCTTACGAGCGGGCGAGTGCTTTTGTACGTATCAGGACTCACCCCGCCCGCCCACGGCTTCGACTCTGTTGAGGCCATGCACCGATGGCTGGGCGAACAGTTCAAGGATCCGCAAAAGGCCACGGTTATCAAGTTCCAGTTACGCCCGGAAGATCGACCCAACTATGGACACTGGGTAGGCGCGGATGCCCGGGTTGATTTAATTGCCGAACAGTTGAATAACCATGCCTCGCCAGCACAGCAAGAACGTCTTGGCTATTGGCAGGAAGGCGGCGTGTTCGACAGCCAGGCCTTCAAGGGCAACCCATTTGAAGAGCTTCAATACCGTACAGAAAAGGCGACCAAAAGTGCGACCGACCAGCAATTTGTCCTCAATAGCGACGTCACCAAAAACTCAGTCATAAAAGGCTTGAGGATCGCGTCCTACGGTTTGCTTTTTTTGGCGCCCCTGGGGATGGCCATCCCCCCCTTGGGCGTTGCCTTAACGATTGCGAATATAGGCATCGGTGCCACAGAAGTCGGTATCGGCATCGACGACAAGCTCAATAATCGCCCAGGGGCCGAAAATCGCATCATCACGGGCGTAATCAATACCACCAAACCTATATTGAGCGAGGGCTTCGGCCAGGCCTTCACACCGGTTACGGGGCCGTTGAAGGCTTTCTTACTCAAGCCCTGACAGCATCTGCCAGGGAGGGCCAACAACTTAAAGCAGCACAGTGACAAGGGTAATGGCACAATTGCGCCCTGCGGCCCGCCATCTTGACAGGACTCCCCATGCAACTGACCACCACCCATCTGCTCGCCACCCCGTGCGATGACGAAGAAGACAACATGGCCATGCTCTGCTGCCACGGCACCCAGGGCGAGATGTTCATGCTGTCCCGTTACCCGGATGAAGACGAGGTGGAACTGACGTGGGACTACGAGCCTTCGACCCTGGACGGCGTGAAGATCACCCTGGGCACGAACACCCTGCTGGTGGAGATCGGCGCGGCAGACAAAGACGCCCTGGGCGGCAGCGATCACCTGGAAATCCGCCACGCCACCGCCGAGTCGGACCTGGCCGAGGTAGAAGAAACCCTGCAGAACATTCTCAAGGGCACTGGCACTTACATCCGCACGCTTTGACTGGCGGCTGCTAAATCGCCATCGCGGCGCTGCGGCAACCCGACAAGCCCGCTTGTGTCTTGATCTGGGAATAAACTCTGAGGTGAGAGGGGTGGATGGCAAGCTGTAAGTCCGCAGTGCTAGAAGCACGAG
>NZ_LKBY01000160.1:0-7102 GCF_002699915.1 Pseudomonas sp. ICMP 8385
GTTGCTGCCTGCCTTAAGGGTGGCCGGATGAGCGTGGAATGGGTGGCCGGATCATCGTGGAATCAGTGGCCGGATGTTTATGGAATAGGTGGCCGGATGGCCGTGGAATCCGCAGTGTGGACGCCACACCAGATTTCAACCCACACGATGTTCTTCAACTGGCCGCTAGCCTTGATCAAGGCAGCGAACATCCTTTGGCGCGCGCCATCGTCGACCATGCCCGAACTGAAAATATCGTGCTCACCAAACCTGAATCGTTTGAGTCCGGGTCTGGGATTGGAGTCAGTGGCCTTGTTGATGGCAAGAAGGTACAGCTGGGCAACACAGCACTGATGGACGCTGCCGGTGTAAGCACTAAGGTCTTACAGTACCGTGCAGAGTTGTTGCGCCTTGAAGGCATCAGCATCATCTATCTAGCAGTTGACGGGGTTCTGGCAGGATTACTGGCGGTCTCAGATCCGATAAAACCGACCTCCAAAGAAGCAGTCACCAAGCTTAAAGCTGATAACGTAAAAATCATCATGGCCACCGGAGACGGGCTCACCACCGCACGTGCTGTCGCCAAGGAGATGGGTATTGAAGAGGTTCATGGAGAAGTTAAACCTCAGGACAAAGAGCGCCTGGTGGCGGACCTCCAGCGATACGGTCGAAAGGTTGCCATGGCCGGCGACGGTATCAACGACGCACCGGCCTTAGCGCGTGCAGATGTGGGCATTGCCATGGGTACAGGGACTGATGTCGCGATGAATAGCGCTCAGCTCACGCTGGTAAAAGGCGACCTGATGGGGATTCTACGGGCACGGGCACTTTCGGTTGCGACAGTAAAAAACATGCGGCAAAACTTGGGTTTCGCCTTCCTTTACAACTCAATGGGTATTCCCTTGGCCGCAGGCCTACTCTATCCGCTGACGGGGCACCTTCTGTCGCCGATGATCGCTGCGTTAGCCATGAGCGTCAGTTCTGCGTCAGTAGTTTTCAATGCTTTGAGACTGAGGAATACCCATATAGCTTGAGCGCAACCGTTGCTCGCTCCCCACAAAACATAACTCTTGACCTTACCGCGGTGTCAACGTTGATGCTGTCATCGCGGTGAAAAGAGACCGCTCAGCACAAGAGGTATAACCATGTTCGTCTTAAACGTATCAGGCATTGGTTGCGGTAGCTGCGTCAGCAAAATCACTAAAGCGATTCAATCGTTGGACAGCGAGGCTAAAGTTTCCGTGGATCGCGCGGCAGGTAAGGTAAGCGTTGAAAGTAGCGAAAACCCAGAGCAAGTTCGTAAAGCTGTCGAATCACTCGGTTTCCCATCGCAAATCAGCGCTTAAGGCGCCGATTTCATTGTTGGGTAAATTTTACTAATCACCTCGCAGAGCTTTAAGCAGCCCCTTAAATGCTCCGTTCAATCTATTAAAAGCGCTTTCAAAATGAATTTCGTTATCAGTAAACTTTGCCACTTCAAGCTGTGCATCCACAGTATTTTGATCAAGTGACGGTTGGTAAGGCGTGCTGTAAAACAAACCATCACCTTGACCATCACTTGCTAATTCGTTTGCGGCAATATGTTTTAGGTTTGTTGTTTTCAAAGAGAACGGAGAATCCAAGCCTCGTTTTGTCTGGCTGGCGAGCACAGCAGAAAACTCCAAATCTCTAGCCTTAAAGTTAGGAGTATCAGCGTTAGCGATATTATTGCTAAGTACCTCAGCTCTTTGGCTGCGATAAACTAACGCTCTTTCTGCGGAGCCAAGCGCTTTTTCAAAATTAATGCTCACAAGCGGCCACCTTCCGTCACGCTACTATTTCCCATTTTCACCTATATCAAACACTTATGTGTTGAATGTGGTGCGTCTGAGTCGGCTTATAACTCCGGTGCAAATTCAAAAAACGTCAAGCCCTGTGAAAGTGACCGAAAGCACAGAACACCGAACGGCTAAATTTTAGGAGCTTGATTTCAGCGAATTCCGACAATGGATAGACCATACGGATTAAGTACATCGCAGCTCAAGAGAAATATCGGAACCTGACACAACTGTAATATTGGCCTAAGCTGCCTGACAGGGAATTAGTCTTATAGTCCTATTGAGCCTTAAGCTCTTCCCTGAGCATCAACAACTTTGTTGTGGATTCAGGGGCTACCATCTATCAGAGGAAACCCAAATGAACCCTATCAAAACCTTGTTCGTCATCGCTGCTCTGACCGTATCTTCTTTTGCTATGGCTGAAGGCGGAGGTGACCGCACTTTCGAACGTATGGAAGCGGCCAGGAGTAACTCGATGGAATCGTACCAAGTAGCCCAAACGAAAAATGCCCAGCCTCCTGTCGCGGAAAGCAAAGCCAGGGCGATGGACCACAAAAATTGCTAAATATTTGAGCTACGCTCACAAGCTGACAGAAATGTAATCACTGTGGTGGTTTAAATGTGGCAATTTCTGAGCTCGCTTACCGTTTGAGTTCGTCTTTTGTAACGGTGAGTGAGTCTCATCCAGACAATTCATTTGTTGTTTCGCGCGGCTTCCCTTTTGACTGATTGGACATAACGGCATGCACTCCAAAACCTCTAGGCGGACATTCGTGAAAGGCTTGGCCGCTGGTGGCATTCTCGGCGGCCTTGGCCTTTGGCGCACTCCTGTATGGGCGGTGACAAGTCCTGGTATGCCGAGCGTACTCTCCGGTAACGAATTTGATCTGTTTATTGGTGAAAGCCCTGTAAACATCACAGGCTCGCCTCGCACAGCTATGACCATCAACGGATCATTGCCCGGACCGTTGCTGCGTTGGCGTGAGGGGGAGACCGTCACTCTGCGTGTAAAAAACCGTCTAGACCAAGACACATCAATCCATTGGCACGGGATCATCTTACCCGCCAACATGGACGGTGTGCCTGGCTTGAGCTTCCATGGCATCGCACCCGATGGCATGTACGAATACAAATTCAAGCTTCATCAGAACGGAACCTACTGGTATCACAGCCACTCGGGTTTGCAGGAGCAGGCAGGCGTTTACGGTCCAATCGTCATCGATTCGAAAGAACCTGAACCGTTTCAATACGATCGCGACTACGTGGTGATGTTGACTGACTGGACCGACGAAGATCCCAGTCGCGTTATGGCGAAGCTCAAGAAACAATCGGGCTATTACAACCATCACAAGCGCACCGTCGGAGACTTCATAGACGATGTCAGCAGCAAAGGTTGGTCTTCGACGGTAGCAGATCGAAAGATGTGGGCTGAGATGAACATGAGTCCTACTGACCTCGGCGATGTCAGCGCGGATACCTATACCTATCTCATGAATGGCCAGGCACCCAACGGTAACTGGACTGGTATTTTCAAACCGGGTGAGAAACTCCGTCTGCGCTTTATCAACGGCTCCGCCATGAGCTATTTCGACGTCCGCATTCCTGGGTTGAAGATGACCGTGGTTGCCGCAGACGGTCAACATGTCAAGCCGGTGAGCGTCGACGAGTTTCGTATTGCGGTAGCTGAAACATATGACGTTATTGTGGAGACTGCTACTGATGAGGCTTACACCATCTTCGCTCAGTCTATGGATCGCACAGGTTACGCCAGCGGAACACTTGCAGTGCGTGACGGCCTAAAGGCACCGATACCTGCGATTGACCCACGTCCTATAGTAACTATGGATGACATGGGGATGGGCGGTATGGCTGGTATGGACCATGGCAGCTCGGGTGGAATGGCCGGCATGGATCACAGCAAGATGGCAGGGATGAACCAAGGTGACATGACCGGGATGACCGGCATGGACAGCGGTGACATGACTAACATGGCTGGCATGGACCACAGCAAGATGGCTGGCATGGACAAAGGCGACATGTCCAACATGGCTGGCATGGACCACAGCAAGATGGCAGGAATGGGCAGTGGCGATATGTCAGGGATGGCTGGCATGGGCGGTATGGGTGGAGAAATGCAGACTCACCCAGCCTCTGAAACCAACAATCCCTTGGTTGACATGCAAGCCATGAGTCCAACGCCAAAGCTGAACGATCCTGGCATAGGCTTGCGGAACAATGGTCGTCGAGTGCTCACTTACTCCGACTTGAAAAGCACTTTCCAAGATCCTGACGGCCGCGAGCCAAATCGCACCATCGAGCTTCACCTGACCGGTCACATGGAGAAGTTTTCGTGGTCGTTCAACGGCATCAAATTCTCTGACGCCGAACCGCTGCGCCTGAAGTATGGCGAGCGTCTGCGCATCACCTTGGTGAACGACACCATGATGACCCACCCCATCCACCTTCACGGCATGTGGAGTGACCTCGAGGATGAGAACGGCAAGTTCATGGTGCGCAAGCACACGATTGATATGCCACCTGGTACCAAACGCAGCTATCGAGTCACCGCTGATGCCTTAGGCCGCTGGGCATATCACTGCCACCTGCTTTTCCATATGGAAATGGGCATGTTCCGTGAAGTACGGGTTGATGAGTAAAGGAGACGATCTGTGAGCACATACCTAAATCGTAATTCCCTCGTGGGTTGCCTCTTTGCCGCTGTCCTGCTGAGTGGACTCTCGTCCACGGTGCTGGCAGAGGAAAATGGCAGCGATCATTCAACCACTGTTCCTGCTACAGCAACGGACAAGCCAGCAGCGGCAAACGATTCGAAGCTAGATCACGGGTCAATGGACCATAGCAAGATGAGCCATGAGTCGATGGATCATGACCAAAAAACCAAAAAGGCAGATTGAGATCATGACCAGTAAGTTTTTACGCCCAACGCTGATGGCACTTGCAGTCTCCACCGGTCCAGCATTCTTTTTTATGGCTCAAGCCGCTGAAGAGATGGATCCGTCGATGGCGATGCCATCAAGTGCGGACGCAAAGCCTTCAACTGCACAAAAATCCAAACCAGCCAAAGCGAAAGATGCCGCGATGGATCACTCCAAGATGGACCACGGCTCAATGGGAGCCATGGACCATAGCAAGATGGGGGCGATGGATCACAGCAAGATGAGCATGGATAACGGGCAAATGGACGGTATGGAAAGCATGGATGGAGGGGCGACTACCACAAGCCGAACCCCGATCCCCGTACTTACCGACGCTGACCGGGCCGCCGCTTTTCCAGACGTACCAGGCCATGGTGTGCACGATAAAAAAATTAACTCGTTCATCCTCCTGGATAAATTTGAGTACCAAGACGCTGACAACGGCAGTGCGCTGGCTTGGGATGCAAAAGGGTGGATCGGCGGTGACGTCGACCGCCTCTGGTTGCGTTCGGAAGGTGAACGTACAAATGGCGTAACCGAAAACGCTGAACTTCAGGCTCTGTGGGGACACGCCATCGGTCCATGGTGGGATGTCGTCACCGGCATTCGACAAGACTTCAAACCTGGGTCACCTCAAACCTGGGGAGCGCTCGGTATTCAGGGCATGGCCCTCTATAACTTTGAAGCTGAAGCGACTGCTTATATTGGTGAGAACGGTCAAACCGCTGCTCGATTTGAAGGCGATTACGACATCCTGTTGACCAATCGCCTGATCTTGCAGCCGACCGCCGAAGTAAACTTGTACGGGAAAAATGATCCTCAGCGCGGCATAGGATCTGGATTGGCCAACACCGAACTAGGCCTGCGGTTGCGCTACGAAATTACTCGTCAATTCGCACCCTACATTGGAGTTAGCTGGAATCGCTCATACGGTAAGACGGCTGACCTTGCCAGCGATGAAGGGGAAAAAACAAACGAGGCCCGATTTGTAGCTGGTATTCGGATGTGGTTCTAAGCGATTTGAGCACTAGCCCTACGAATTCTAATGATCGGGGAGTTAGCTCCCCGACTCTAGAGTAGATCCTTCAATGCAACCTTTGCAGCGGCATGAACGCTTGAGTGGGGTTCTATTGCTTCGTAGAACATCTCGCCGTCTCCAAGGGAAAAGGAAATATTCATGACAGGTAGCTTCCGACTTTCAAGTCGATCTCTGCGTATCGCAACATTCGCCGCGCTGTTCATTGGCTCAACGGCTCAAGCGGCGCAGGCCCTCACCATCGATGTGCATCGTGATGCAAACTGCGGATGTTGCAAAAAATGGATTCAGCATCTTGAGGCTAATGGCTTCACCGTCATCGATCATGAAGAAACCAACATGAGTGCTCTCAAACAAGATCTGGGTGTCGCTCCACGACTCTCGTCTTGTCACACCGCGATGATCAACGGGAAGTTTGTTGAAGGCCACGTGCCAGCTGAGCAAATAATTGCGATGAGTAAACGCGACGACCTTCTCGGGATCGCTGCTCCTGGCATGCCACCTGGTTCTCCAGGAATGGAAGTCGACGGAGTGCATGAGGCCTACCAGATAATCGGCCTGACCAAAGCTGGCACAGATCAGGTCATTGCTGAGTACCCTCAAAACTAATCCCACCACATCCCTCCCGTCACAGCATGGTCAGCGTTCATGACCATGCAGCGGGACATGCTCCTTCGATTTCATTCTCAAGCCATGGCTAAAGACGATCAACAGCCGTCGTAAAGGCATGCTTGTGCCTAATCAGATAACCCCGAACAGCAGTCCTCAATAAGAATTTGAGATGACCCCATCCTCCGCATGCTGACAAGCACTGCGCAGTTGATCGCGATAGTGTTAAGTTCGGAGATGGCGTTGCACCCTCAGCGCACCTTCCCGAATCAGGACATCTGTCTCGGCTGAAACAGTAGAAAACGTAAATGACGGTGGCTTAAGAGTTCTTTTTTTGAAGGCTCTTCAGACGCAGGGCCGCGCGTT
Organism: Pseudomonas sp. ICMP 8385; assembly: GCF_002699915.1. Taxonomy (NCBI): domain Bacteria; kingdom Pseudomonadati; phylum Pseudomonadota; class Gammaproteobacteria; order Pseudomonadales; family Pseudomonadaceae; genus Pseudomonas; species Pseudomonas sp. ICMP 8385. The sequence continues at coordinate 6,744 of NZ_LKBY01000160.1, forward strand.
GTACAGCGGCCATTTTTTCTGGACGCTTCATTCGTTTCCATTTTCTGATGTCTTCCTTGGTGCGACCGCAGCTAACGCACAGTTCGCTGTTCAGCTGGCAAACAGAAATACAGGGATTTTCGATGTCCTTGGCCATTGTTCAATTCCTCGTCGAACTTATGCGTGCTGCGGGTTCATTGCTAAGCCAGAACGATCTGATCAGGTGAGTCAGCGCCCAACTTGGTGCGGTACTCAACTGTCAGATGAGTGATCTCATGAACCGTCGCAAGGTATGCGTCCGGCCAACACACCTTCCTGACCCCGACGCCAAAGGCGATGGTGTCCACCTAATTTAAGTGGACACCATTTCTAGCCTTTTA
>NZ_LKBY01000161.1:0-6643 GCF_002699915.1 Pseudomonas sp. ICMP 8385
TCTGCCGAACTGGCGCGCACCATTGGCAGCACCATCGCCAAGGCGAAAATCGACGAGTCCGAAGACCCCAACAGCGACACCGGCAAAGCGGCCCGGCAGAAGTTGCTGGAACGTGGGATCGCCGAGCCCACCCCCTTGCAAGTGAGGCAACAGGCCGAGAGCGATTACGGCGTCGGCAGCAGTTTCCAACGCACCACGCAAACCGTGACCGCCATCGTGCAGGGGATTGCCGGCGGCAACGTGGGCGCGGCCATCGCGGGCGCTAGTGCGCCCTACCTGGCGCAGCAGGTCAAGGACATGACGGCGGGTGATGACGCCGCCAACCTCATGGCCCACGCGGTACTGGGGGCGGTGTTGGCCAGGGCCAGTGGCAACTCGGCACTGGTGGGAGCGGGTGGTGCGGTGGCGGCTGAGGCCACGGCGAAGTTGATCCGTAACCAGCTGTATGGAGATGTGAGTAATCAGGAACTGACAGCGGAGCAGAAACAGACGATCTCACCACGGCGAAGTTGATCCGTAACCAGCTGTATGGAGATGTGAGTAATCAGGAACTGACAGCGGAGCAGAAACAGACGATCTCGGCGTTGTCGACGTTGGCGGCGGGGATTTCGGGTTCTGCAGTGGGCAAGGATGCGCTGAGTGCGGTGGCGGCGGCGCAGGTTGGGAAGAATGCGGTTGAGAATAACCTTCTGAGCCCAGCCGATAGGTCGGCGCTGGAGAAAGCACGTAATGCACTGAAGAACGGTGAGTACACCGCTAAAGACGCTCAGGACCTCCTTACGCTCGACAGTAGGGATCAGATCTCAGACGCGTTAGTTCAGCATCTTCTGCGTGACCCAGGATCAATGAGCGATGCTGAAAGAACGGCGGCAGTTGCGTACTTGATGGATTACACCAATGCATTGATTACGGTGTATGGGGAGGACAAGGCGAGGGAGACCGTCGTCGCGCTGACTCTACCTAGCCCGAAAATGCAAAGTGACGATGTGGCTTACGCCGCCAGGCCTTTGGATAAAAACGCTTCGCTTGAGCGCCTCTATCCGGGTGATGTATGGGGGCAAATGACTCGTGTCTACAGCGAAAACGAGCAGCTTTACCGTCAGGCGCAAGGCGTATTGCGCATTGACCAGAATTACCAGCAGGAAGCGGCCCTTGGTACGCCTGCTTTGTATGCGCTTGGCGGGGCGCTGGGCTCTGCTATACGTTTGGTGACTGTTGAAAGTGGGGTGTTGCAAGTTGCTTACGGCGGTGTGCAAGCTTATAAGGGGGACACGAGCGGCGCGGCGACGAATATTGTACTTGGAGCTTTGGGCGCGACGGCAGTAGGCTTGCCGAAGGCGTTTGCGACAGGGGCACTTGGCGGGAGTACGAAGGGAGCAGGTGCAAAAGGGCTTGGAAGTAAGGTCGATGACTTACTGCCAAACCTCAATACCCGGGTACTTACCGAGACTGAGGCAAGAGCCTTGGGTGGTGAAAATAAAGGTCTGATTTATGTCGCGGAAGGCCCAAAAGGAAAGCCTGCGGCGCAGGACTTTCAGGCGGGTACCAATGGCGCGTTTACTGATTTAGCGACAGGTAAAGGAGGGGTGCCGGCGCTGCGCTATACCAACCCCAATGAAAAAGGCGTCAATTTTGTTAAGTTTGACGGAATTGAGAAGGCAGTTGATGGTTCGACTGTTATGTTAATTGATGCAAAGACAAAGTTGGCCATCTGGAGCCCTTCAACGCAAAAGTCGGTTTTGGATACTTTGCAGCGTGTGAAATCTGCCGTTGATCAAAATCCCGAATATAAAGTTGTATATGAGTTTCCGAATCAAAAAGTTGAGGCTCAGGCTAAGGCTTTCATTCGGTCCAATGGTTTCGATAGCGTTGTTAGTACTAGGACAAGAACCCCATGAGTGCAGCAGATATAGAACTATGGTTTTATGCGTGTCCTGATAAAGCTCTATCTATAAATCAGCGACATGCTGAAATCATGGATAGGATGTCTCAGATTGGTGCTCCTTTAGGGTTTGCGGGTCTTGAGCTTCCGGCTACCCCGAGTTGCGACGACGGGTTAGTTGCTACCTATACAGTTAAACTTCCCATCAGAGGGCTCCGGTGTGTGGGAGACTATGCGTATCGTGGTGATCGATACATATATGAAGATAGGGCCTCCTATGACGAGCACTTGCGGTTTGGATTTAAGATATCAAACAAGGCTATTGATTATAAACTTGTTGTGAATGAGCACTTACCAAAAGTGATTGAGGCTTTCAAGGGATATAGGGCTCATGTATCCTATGATCTGTATGGTCTGTATTATCAAGGAGGGTTGAACGATGACAACGCGGTTTATAATCAGTTGCGTGAGGACAAAACTTTAGATATTGATGGGCGCAACAATATTTATACGCTATATCCTGCCCAGTTCTGGGATGCAGCCCTTTGTCAGCGTGCTCTAGGCTATGGCCCTGATGAAGTAATTGCACGATTGGAAGGCAAGTGTCGTATGGCGGTACGGCTGATGGGTGGGGTCTATTTAATTCTCAATGATGACCCGAACATGTCCTATGAAACTTTTGTACAAATGAATGAACAGATCAAGCCGATCTTGGGGCTGGTCTAGTGGGCATATATTGAAGGAAAAGGATTTATTTGAATTTGGGATTTATGAACTGGTACAAAAGCGGCAGGGGTTGCGGACGAAACTGCAGGTTCAATAAGGAACGTCAATCCAGGTTATCCAGACGCTAGGCGAACTCATAACTGCGTTGATTGTTCAATTGCTACTGATGCAACACTGGCAGGTAATCCAGCATCTGCATTGCCGATAAACTCCACCAAGGGTGTTCCGTTGACCGTGCTGGAGAAGCAACATGGAGCTAAGTTTAGCGGTGTGTCTTCACCCGAAACCATTAAGCAAAAAGGGACAAATTTATTTTTAGCAGATTCAAGGGTGGCTGTGTCAGCTCACGATTTTTCTGTGGTGAGCTTTGGGGTGAGATAATCTGTTTTTGGCTTGCGCAACTTCGTTCTTTAATAATTTGGTTTTGTTTTTATGTATTTGGAAGTTTTATTTTTAACTAAATCGTCCAGCTAAAAACGACCTTTTCTTGTGATATTTATACGCTGAAGCAGAAAAAGAAAATTTATTTTTGTCCCTTTGCTAGGCTATAAACTCTTAAGGAAGGAGGTTCATTATGCCTAGGATGGGACGTGTTGTTCTGCCAAACTACCCGCACCATATTGTACAGCGTGGTCACAATCGTCAGGTTGTGTTTGCCTCGCCAGAAGATTACCAACGCTATATAGGGGATCTTCGGGAGCTGAAGGAGGCATTTGGCGTAAAAGTATATGCCTATTGTTTAATGACCAATCATATTCATTTATTAGTCACACCAACCGAGTCGGCTGCTGGTTTGGGGCAACTTATGAAAGCGCTTGCAGCACGAGCTACTCGCTATCGGAACCGGATAGAGAGGCGGACAGGTACTTTATGGGAGGGTCGATATAAGTCGAGCGTGGTGCAGTCCGAAAGATATCTTCTGGCGTGCTGTCGATACATCGAGCTGAATCCTGTTCGTGCCGATATTGTTGCGAGTGCAGCAGACTACCCATGGTCAAGTTATAACGCCCGAGTCGGCTGTTCTCCTGATAACGATTGGTTAGACATTGATGATTGCTTTGATGTGTTGGGTGATACAAAGCAGGATCGGCAGGAAAGTTACAAGAGCTTCGTAAATCAGGCTGTTTCAAGCGATGAGTTGAAAACGATACGTCTGGCTCTACAGCGTGGGCAACTTACTGGAACTACTCGCTTCATCGATGAGGTCGAGCGTATCGCAGGAATCCGAATCGCATATCGAGGGCAAGGTAGGCCATGGCACGATAGATAAAAATAAATCTGTCCCATTTTTCACTTTATAGTTTTTCAGATAAGGATGCTTGATCTTGATAGTTAGGTTTAATATATTTTTGCTTTTGTTTTTTCTGTTGGCCGGTTGCGTCACCAATCAACTGCACTTCGCAGCCTACACTACAGACGCAGAACTATCTGCAATCAAAAATAAAGCCATTCACTCAGCGATAATCAGTGTTTCCGGCGATGAACGCTGCACTCACTGTTCCGAGAATAGTAAGGTGGTTTGGCATGCAGCCAACTACAATGTGGGACTGTACGAGGGCTTCGCTAATGTCCCAGTGACCGATTGGTCTGAATTTATCAAGCTGTCTATCGGATCTGATGCTGATGCGAGTATAAAAACTAGAGTCGAGATTGACCGGGTTTTCGTCAAGACTTGGAACAGTCCTGATTATTATGCGTGCGAAGCCAGGCTCTCCGTTTATATCGGAACGGCTAAATATACCGGGCAGTCGCGTGTGAAAGTAAAAATGGCAGGCCAGGAACTAGTTAGCCAGGATCTAGCCTATCTGAAGTCAGAGACACTAAATGCTGTCAGTCTTGCGTTGAAGGCTGCTTATATAGATGCCCTGGGGCAACATTGAAAAAGCCACGTTAAAAGTAAAAAAAGTAAAAAAAGTAAAAGGGGACGGATTTGTTTAATTTTCTTAGAGGTATTTTTCTTCGGTTAAATAAATCTGTCCCCTTTTTGATGCGCTGAAAAGCGCACTTTTCAATACGTTGGCGGCAGCCAGTTTCAACCTAGTGGGGAATTACACCCAAGGTGTAGTTGCCGATGGTTCGGCACCCAAGATTGCAATTCACGCAATGGTGGGTGGCTTGCTGGCTGAGGCTACGGGCGGTGACTTTAAAACCGGTGCGTTGGCGGCAGGGGCGAACGAGACGCTGGTTACTCATCTGGATACGCTGGTCAAAGGTAACGAAGAGCTGCTGACGATGAGTTCGCAGATCGTTGGCGTGCTGGCGGCGGCCGGGCAGAAGGATGCGGATGCGGCCAAGATTGAGAAGGGGGCTTGGGTTGCGAAGAATGCTACGCAGTACAACTACCTGTTGCATCGCGAAGTGGAGGAGATGATTAAGGAGGTAGATAGTAAAAACACGGAAGAAGAAAAAAGGGAGGTTAGAAACCGATACGCCCAGCGCGACCAGGAGCGAAACGAAAAGTTGGGCGAGATTTGCACTCAGACACCAGATATTTGCAAGTCTATTTCAGCATCACTTGTCAATGATGATCAGGGATTAGTTGAATTAGTTAGCCGCTTGAGGGCTGAGGGTAAAGGCGGCGCGGCGCTTGCCGTTGGCAGCTATATTGACAGTAATTTATTTGCGACTAATATAATTGCAGCGGAGATAAAAGCTGCAGATGGCGGTGCTTTGGAAGCGCTGGCCGCTGAGGGTGTTAAGGCCGGTGTTGGTGTTGTGGCTATTAAGCCCGGGGCAGGGAAAGGAAAATTACCTTCGGGTGCAAAAGGTACTGCTAATACCGCATTGAAGCTTGGCGAAACCCAAACTATTAATGATGTAAGCATGACTCGTGTCGGGAGATGGATGTCTCCTGATGAGCTGGCACAGATGCAAAGTAGTAACAAAATTGTTCAGGGAGGCGGCGGGCAAACCTTTATCTCAACTAACGGTGCCGCTGATTTTAAGGGGGCTGCGTCTAAAGGTTCCGTCTATGTCGAGTTTGATGTTCCAAGTAGTGGATTATTGCAGGGTGGTAAGGAAGGCTGGTATAAAATGATTGGTCCGGACGCAAGTAAATCCCAGCAGTATTTGCTTAATAAACAGGGTGGAGAACATCTCCCTGAGGTAAAAAATATTAATGTGCTAGATAGTAAGTGAGAGGGGTTATGGATGCTTTTCAGTTTAATAAAGAAGTTAAGTCTCTATTGAAAGGCTACTCCGTAGAGTATTCAAAATTCGCCAACGGGGATTTTGGTAACCTTGAGCGGATAGAGCTGGAAGGCTTTAATAAGCTGGCGACCGTAGAATTTTGGTCTGAAGGCTGGATAGGCATTGATATATATGACTGTGCTTGTGATGAGCAGGTCATGAATATTTTGCTTTCTCCAGAGGAAAAAGATCTTGCCCCTAAAGCATTTGAAAAGCTTCTGGATACATTAAATCGAAATAGTTAATAAGTATCTCCGGAAACCCAGGGTGCTTATTTATCTGTAGATCCCAGCCTCGATTTGACACCGGCCCTGCGCCGGTGCAAAAGGGGCTGTCATTCCAAAAGGTTTTTCAAGTACAGATGACTTTGTACGCTTTGGCACAGATACGCGAGATGGTTTGGCACGCGCTGGCTATGGGAATGTAGAGCCAATTCTTCAAGGAAGTGCCGTAACAGGCAAAAGTTTTAGAACTGGGAAAGAGTTTGACGTTGGCAGGGTGAGTGATTTTGATATTGCGCTGGCAAGTCCAGAGCTTTTGCAACGCAAAAGGGGACAGATTTATTTTTTGCTTCTAGCGGGCGGCGAAATGATCAAATAAATCTGTTCCCATTTTTTCTCTGACTACCTGTTGGACAACGCCATTGGCTACCGCGACTCGCTCAATCTGCAACTGGGCGTGGCCCTCACCGCTGAGCAAGTGGCGGCTCTGACTCGATCAGCAACACCCGGTGACAAAAAAGGGGACGGGTTTATTTTTCGAGTGTCTAGTCCTGAAATAGGTTTACACCTGTTTCACCCTAACGCCCGATGCACCGCATCGGGCGTTTTGTATTTCAAAGACAGG
>NZ_LKBY01000162.1:0-6415 GCF_002699915.1 Pseudomonas sp. ICMP 8385
CTGCATTACGGCGACACGTTCAAGCTTGAGCAGGTAGAACCAACTGGTGCGTAGGCCCTGGCTTCCTATTGCTCAACTTTTAAGGCGTCACGGTGGAACCATGAGCAGATAAAAAGAAGATCAATGTGCACTGCCGTCGTTGATGTGAAGCGGGTTGGACCTACGTGGGGTATACCTGAAAATCGTATGGGGAATTCAGTCCCGGTTAGCGAACGAGGCCCTCACGTGCGTCTTTCATCAGGGTCCGAGCCATCAGCTCAATATGACCGTTTGTAGTACCGCAGTCCTTCACCTTCTTACGTCGATCCGGCATGCGCAGCAGTAGACAACTAAATCGCTATTGCGCTTGCGCTCAATGGGGAAGCCCTTGTAGTACGTAAGGCTGCTCGGGAGTCTGGAGTGGATCGCACCACCTCATTCTGCTGACGCCACCGGGATGTTGGCGCTTCCAGCCAGCGAAAACGATACCGAACTGGAGAATATCGTCGAGGCTGACGAGACCTACTTCTTGGAGTCCTTCAAAGGTCAGCGTGAGCTGCCACGCCAGGCCCGACATCGTGGCGGATGAGCCAAAAAACGCGGCCTGTCTGTCGAGCAAATCCCGGTGCTGGTCGTCCAGGATCGGCAAGGCAAGCATTATGATGCTGTCCTTCCTAAGGTTGATAAACAGACGCTAGGGAGCCTGCTGCCGCAATTGCTGCCCCCTGAGTCGGTGCTATGCACCGATGGTGCTGGCGTATATCTCGCAGTTACCAAGGCAGAAGCAATCGCGCATGAGCCGTTGAACCTGGCGCAGGGTGCGCGGGTCAGGCAACGCGTCTTTCATATCCAGCATGTGAACGCCTACGACTCGCGCTTGAAGCAGTGAATGCGCCGCTTCAATGGCGTAGCCACCTGCTATTTACCCAATTACTTGGGCTGGCGGCGATTACTGGAACGTGCTGGCAAAGATCTCAGTGCCGAGACCTGGCTCCGGCATGCCCCATGGGATAGCCCACGGCGAACGCGAACAGAGCCTAAATTTATTGGGTCAGTGAGAAAGATCAACCGTGACATAGGACAGTGGTAGAGAAAAATTTAGGTGATTATAGAGCGTCGGAGTGCTCCTTCTTAGTCGCTTTCCTAACGCTGGCCGCTATATTATTCTACGCAGCCGATTTGTAAGCGGATGGCGAACACATCTTTACTTCGCCCTCACATCGATCCGCTTCCAACTGCCATATAAGGCTCCGTCTCGCTAAGAGGAGTGAGTAGGTCGCGGGAGCGATGCGATCATTTGATCAAAGGCCGCCACCGCATATCTTCCATCAAGGCTTTTCAAGGTTGGCATTTCTGAAGGAAAACCGAATCGCACTCTGCCGGGAAGCACTTCATCCATAGCTGAGTACCAGGTCAGCAGAGCTTGTTGGAGGCGCACGTGTAGCTCGAATCTACTCCGTCGGCGGGTGGTGTCAGCTTTGGCTCGCTCTCGCGCGAGCTGAGGGTCTATGCGGCCAACAATGTAACAGTCAGCAAAGCCAATACGTCCTTGTGCGATCGTTTCTCTTGTGGCGTCCAACTCTATTTGCCAGTCGTGTTCGCTCGCCTCGCCGATCTGCCAAAGACTCCAAATGTAGTGGAGTTTGAGGGGGTCACTGTCACACAAAGCCCACGAAGAAATGTCTTCCATGGCCAGCGCCGTTTGCCAGCGATCCACGTTTCGCTCTGCCCAAAAAGCTGCTGCTCCAGCTGGATCCTTTATCCGATCCGGCTCGTTTTCAAAACGGCCGTTTTCAGGAATGACATGTTGCCCTCCATGCTTAGCGCACCAAGTGGTTTTCCCGCTGGCGCTGATACCTTCAACAACCAAAATCATCGTTATGACTACTCCGTTAATTGCGCCATCCTTGTAAGTCTCAAAGCATCGGGGGCTTACGTGGTTTCTGCCGCCACCCACTGATGCGGCAGCAGTTGCCCGATCTCACTCGCTCGTTGTGTCGGCAGCCGCATCAGCACATCTTTGAGATAGGCATACGGATCGTGCCCATTCAGCCGCGCCGACTGGATCAAACTCATGATTGCTGCTGCCCGTTTGCCGCTGCGTAGTGACCCGGCGAACAACCAGTTCGAGCGTCCAAGCGCCCACGGCCTTATCTGATTTTCGACCGCGTTATTATCTATGGGCACGGCGCCATCCTCGACATATCGAGTCAGTGCAGTCCAGCGCTTGAGACTGTAATCCAGAGCTTTGGCGATAGCCGACCCTTCGGGCACAAGGTCGCGCTGGGCCATCATCCAGGTATGTAGTGCGTCGATAATGGGCGCCCCTTTTTCCTGACGTATTCGCCAGCGATCTTCGTCGGTCATTTCCCGAGCTTGTCGTTCGATTTCGTACAAGCTGCCAATTGAGTGCAGCGCCTGTTCGGCCAGTTGGCTTTTGTTCGTTGCGTGCAGATCGAAAAACTTGCGGCGGGCGTGGGCCATGCAGCCGATTTCGGTGATGCCTTGCTGGAAGCTTGCTTTGTAGCCGGCGAAATCGTCGCACACCAGCTTGCCGTTCCACGGGCCAAGGAAGCTGCGTGCATGTTCGCCCGCACGGCTCGGACTGAAGTCGTAAACCACTGCCTTGAGCGCCGAAAACGGCGTAGTGCAGTAGGCCCAGACATAAGCACGATGGGTTTTCTTCTCACCCGGGGCGAGCATCTGTACCGGGGTTTCGTCTGCGTGGATCACGCCTTGGGCAAGTACCGCTTCGCGCAGCGCATCAACCAGGGGCTGGAGCTGCACACCGGTTTGGCCAACCCATTGCGCCAGTGTCGAGCGGGCGATAGCCAGGCCTGCGCGGCCAAAGATTTTCTCTTGCCGGTACAGCGGCAAATGGTCGGCGAATTTGGCCACCATCACGTGAGCCAGCAGCCCTGCGGTCGGTATACCCTTGTCGATTACCTGGGCCGGAACCGGTGCCTGAGTCAGCGTTTCACACTCGCGGCAGGCCCATTTCCCACGCACGTGTTGCTCGACGGTGAACACGCCCGGCGTGTAATCCAGCTTCTCGCTGACGTCCTCGCCGATCCGCTGGAGCTGGCAGCCGCAGGGGCATTGGGTGTTGTCGGGTTCGTGATAAATCACGGTGCGCGGAAATTGCGCAGGCAAAGGAACACGCTTGGGTTGCTTGCGTGGTTCGGCCGGCGCAGCCGGCGGATTCAACGCTTTCAGCTCGGCTTCGATGGCCGCGATGTCGGTATCAAGCAGGTCGTCGAGCAGGCTGCCCTGAGCAGGACTCAATTGCTCACTGCGCTTGGCAAACTTGTTACGTTTGAACCAGGCTATTTCGTGGGTGAGTTGCTCGATGATGGTTTGGTCGCGGTCGTTCTTCTTGCCCATCCTGTCGACTTGCTGCCCGAGAGAATCAACCTGCGACAGCAACTGCGCCGCGAATGCACGCAGTTGGTCGGGGGTCATCTGATCGAGGTTGGGCAAGGAAGTGTCGGGAGAGAGAATCAACCTGCGACAGCAACTGCGCCGCGAATGCACGCAGTTGGTCGGGGGTCATCTGATCGAGGTTGGGCAAGGAAGTGTCGGGTAGCCACAGATCATTACTGATCCGCAGCCCCCTCAGAACCGTACGTGCGAGTTTCCCCGCATACGGCTCAAGCTTACGAAAGAAGCCACAGATCATTACTGATCCGCAGCCCCCTCAGAACCGTACGTGCGAGTTTCCCCGCATACGGCTCAAGCTTACGAAAGCCAGTGCATCACTGGCCGGTTACGCGGAAGGTGGTTTTTTGCAAACCGTTATACTGAAGTGGCTTGTTGAGTCCCAGTTCATGGCACTGCAAGTGACAGTCGGGATGAAGCAGTGCGCGGTTTTCTAACTTATCAGAGCCGCCATCCACCCGCCTGACAACATGGTGATCATGCCAGCCGGTATCCTTGCTGATGGCATGCCCGCATAAGGCACATATACCCTGTTGCCGCCTGAAAAGGCTATGTATCTGCCGTCGATAACGAAGCTTGTGCAGCATCCGCTGAACCCTTAATGCCTCCCATTTGAACTCCTGTTCTGCATCGTACGGTTGATACGCAAGCGGTAAACGCTTGTGACGAACGATTGCGGTGTCCGCCAGCATGTATAGTTGGCGAAACCTTACCATCCCGTCGGGCCCCTTTAATGGGTGCACAAATGCCCGATGAATTTCGGAGCAGTAATATCGTCGCTTAATCCAGCCAACAGACTTCCTCGGATGCCGTCGCTTTGCCCACCTAAAAATACGCCAGAATATTAGATTATCCAGCTTACTAAAGGTGGCTTTCGCCACAACCGGGGAATGGTATTGTGCCCATCCTCGCAGTACAGGGTTAAGCCGTCCCATCAGTGCGTCTTGGGTAAGCGCTCCGCTATTTTTTATGATATCTCGCACTTTTCGGTAGAACGCTGATACATTTTTCTTCGAAGGCTTGATCATCAGCTTTGCTTTTCTTTTCGACGACTTCGGAACGTACTTCCTAAAATTCCACCCAAGAAAATCAAATCCTTGATGGATATGTACGATGTGCGTTTTATCCTGGGATAGCGCAACCCCACGTGCAAACAGGAATTGCTCAATCCAAGGCCTGACCTCGTTTTCAAGCAACTCTTTCGAGTTTGCCATTACCACAAAGTCATCTGCGTAGCGCACAACTTGAACTTTGGTTTTCTTAGCTACCAAGGCGCCAAAGCGCTTTTTCAAGTGGTCTTTTAGTAAAAATTCTAAACCATTTAAGGTGGCGTTTGCGAGGCAGGGCGAAATGATACCGCCTTGTGGCGTACCTGCGTCCGTAGCAACGAAATGCGCTTGGTCAACAACCCCGGTTTTCAGCCATTTTCGCAATATCGTCTTATCCATAGGGATATTTTGACATAGCCAATCATGACTGATGTTATCGAAGAAACCTTTGATGTCCCCTTCCAAAATCCATGTAGGGGCCACTTGAGGTGCCAGCAAATGGAACAGCTCTACCATCGCATCGGCCGTCGAGCGATCTGGTCGAAAGCCGTAGCTGCGAGGATCGCTCTGGCTCTCTACGACGGGTTCAACCGCCATTAGATGAAGCGCTTGCATAGCCCTGTCCAACATCGTCGGAATTCCGAGTGGACGTTTCTCCTGTCTCCCAGGTTTGGGTATCCACACCGCCATTAGATGAAGCGCTTGCATAGCCCTGTCCAACATCGTCGGAATTCCGAGTGGACGTTTCTCCTGTCTCCCAGGTTTGGGTATCCACACCCGCCTCAAAGGTTTAGAACAGTAACCCCGCCTCCTCGAGAGGAGTTTCACACCTCGAAGTTTGGCTAACGGCGTCTCCCATGTTTCACCATCACCCGCCTCAAAGGTTTAGAACAGTAACCCCGCCTCCTCGAGAGGAGTTTCACACCTCGAAGTTTGGCTAACGGCGTCTCCCATGTTTCACCATCGATCCCTGGGGTGCGGCGCCCTCGGTTCTCCGTTACTCGCCGCACGGCTAAACACCGACTATGGAACGAGTGGATTAACAACCGTTGAAGACGCTTCACCTTTCGCCAGTCCGCCTTCCTTGTTGCCTGCGCGATTTTCAACTGCGTTTTCCGAACGGAAGCTTGAATTGTTGCCCAGTCTAGACCGGGCCAACTCACGGAGCCGTCCAAGGACGTAGACGCAACCGAAGTTGACGGTTGGGTATTCATACAGTCCTGTTCGAGTTTATAGATTATTTCCACAGATACTCTTAATGTGTTTCCGCGTAATACTTCGTAATTCGATGGAATCAACAGTTTCTATGCGCTCGTAAACCAGATGCACGTCAGCCAGGGTTGCCCCTGCCGGTAATGTTAAAACCGGTATGCCGCCCGTTACAGGCGGCCCTTCGCTTTTTGCATCCTCCTATTCCCCACACCCATCAACGTCCCTTGCGGAAAGTCTGCCTTCCTGATTTCTCTGAGAAGGCGAGTGGTCGGGATTGCCACGTTCCCTGAGTCGCATCAATTCGCTGGTTAGGCTTCGTCTATCCCCCGACAGCGTTCGTAGTACCGCATCCCTTTGCATGACAGGAATGACTTGCTGTAATGCCTATTTGGCTGGGGCCGATAATTGCCGTAGGCCCGACAATCCTAACGAGGGTTCTGTCGACGATTCACATATGTTAGCCATGCAGGTTGGGTCACTAGCCTCCGCACTACCGTGCAACTCGGTTGTCCCGCACATCCCGTTACCGGCCTGCGCGCTCTTGCGAGAGAGACATTGTTGATCGGGCTTCACACACCAAGATTAGCTCCTGACGCATGCCGATCTAGTGAACTGATGGATACACATCAGGCTCGGTACCCCATAAAGCAGGGCTGAGCAATGAGACTCAGAGTTGCGACATGTACTCAATTGTTAACCTTTGATAGTGAGTACACGGTCTCGTGTCGCACCATGCC
>NZ_LKBY01000163.1:0-6142 GCF_002699915.1 Pseudomonas sp. ICMP 8385
CCGCTTTGCCATCTTGGCCTCCTGGCTTTAATGGCGGTGTATTTTACAGAAAATCGTATTTCTTGGGTTTACGTACAGAGCCTAGTAACCCTAGAACTGATTTGCGCGAGTAGATGTCTTTGGCTAGTTAAGAAGGTGAAAAAGTGTACGTTAACCGGGAAGGCCTATTACCAATTCTGGGCGGAGTCATCATTGTCGAAGATGATCCGACGCTCCGTGAACTGATGGTGGATATCGTCGAGGAGGTAGGGGCTGAGGCATTAGCATTTGAAACTGCTGATGATGCGTTAACATATCTTCTGCAATCGCATGAAAAATGCAGGCTAGTGATTGCCGATCATGGGGTCCCTGGACAAATTCAAGGTACAGAATTCATTGAAATGGTGAGAGGAAGATGGCCGACGATTGCATCGATTCTGACCTCAGGGGCTTTGATAGATCCTGCATCAGTCCCGCCTTCTACGATCTACTTACACAAGCCATGGTCTCTGGATGATCTGATCGGTGCGATGGCATCCCTGCTTCAGCCAGGTTTCCAAATCCAGAAAGCGCAAGAATAGAGCTATTTTTTGATCTTTTTCATTAACAGCAACGAGCCTGTAGCGTACGAGTTTCTCCGTATTTGTTAGAGCAACCGGCGCTCCTACAGTTCTTAGAACCATGAATTAACACCAAAGGTTTTCTAAGTTTTTGAACCCCCACTTTGCTGGATCCTCCCGGCTGACGATACGATCTGTTGTCGAACTTTGTGCTAAATCCACCACCTGCTCCACAATAGTAGTCTTAGACTTAACTGAGAAGAATACGCGCACAATCGGCCTGCTGAGATGGGTCGGATTTTTCCCAATCACCACGCCCAAATACCCGGAATGTAATCTAACCAAACTGCCAAGCGGATAAATTCCTACGGTTTTGACAAAGGTATTAAAAAGTTCTTTGTCGAAATGCCCTGTCCATTTCGACATATGCGCGAGAGAGCTAGCGGGATCCCAAGCTTCCTTGTAAGGACGATTGGAGGTAATAGCATCATAAACATCACAGATTGCCGCCATGCGCGCTAAAATACTAATTTGTTGGCCTTGGAGGCTGTGCGGATAGCCAGTGCCATCGATCTTCTCATGGTGGTGGAGGCAGACATCTAGAGCGCACTTGGGAATAAGTTCGCTCTTGAGAAGCATGGCATGACCAAGTTCTGGATGCCTGCGCATTACCGAAAATTCGTCATCAGTAAGCTTACCCGGTTTGTTGAGCACAACTCCCGGAATTACTATCTTACCAACGTCGTGTAACAGTCCAGCAATCCCCGCTTCGCGAATCTGCTCGTTATCCAGTCCTAATTGCTGGGCCAAGGCAACCATAAGAGCGCAAACCGAAACGGAGTGCATATAGGTGTATTCGTCCTTGGTTTTCAGTCGCGCCAGGCCAATGAGAGCGGAGGAGTTCCTCGCCACAGATGTGCTAATTTCTTCTACGATGGGTAGACATTGTTCTATATCGATAGCTTTTCCGAGGCGGGCCTCATTGAATAACTGCATCACAGCAAGTTTGGAATGGTTGAGAATCTGCGATGCGCGATGTAGTTCTTCAGCCACCGTAGTAGAAACAGGCGTTGGCGTTGGCAGTGTTTGTGCCGCATAAGTTAGTGGTTCTTTTTGTTCCTGACTCGGATCCTCAGCTGTTTCGGTGATATCCGTACCTTTTGAACAATCGATCCACACTGCCGAAACTTTACTGTTTTGCAAAGCCTCTAGGTCAGCCTGATCATACAATACAAATTTTGCCTTCCAAAACGGATGTGATAACCAATTGCCTTCAAGTGATTGGATATACATCCCAAGCCTTACTTGATGTGTGGATATCATTTTCAGCATCAGATCTGCTCGACGTAATTGGTTAATGATCAGAGATTTTTCGGGGCTGAATCCACCGGACTTAAAGATGGCGGTGGGTGTCCAAGCGAGCGTAGCAGTTCTGCTTCAATAGAATTTGGGTCAATTACGCCACGCGCCAACGTATCAGCGAGGTTTTCCAAAAAGCTAGCCAGGGTTGACGGTTCAGGTAGATTCGGTCCTCCAAGGAGGAGCCATCCCTCCAGAGTGTAGAACGTCGCTAGACGAAGCTTGATAGCTACCGTGACTTTTTTTCTGCTAGCTTTCTGGCGTTGCATTGAATTTATTATTCCTGGACGTCGATATCAGCTTGTTAGCTGCGCAGCAGGGATCTAAAGGTCTAGATTTCACAAAAATTTGTGGGCTCTTGAAACAGTGTATGACAAAGTCAGAACGGAAATATTGATATTGAGCAATAAATCAGTAAAAATGCACCGGAGTTAAATTTATCCCAGTGAAAAAACACAAAAATTTCATCTTCGCAAACTGCTTAAAAATCACTCGGCCCCAAGGACAGATGGGTTGGGGAAAAATGTTTAGACCAGCTGATGACGGCCTCTACCGGCATAGGTTTCGCAAAACCATAGCCTTGTGCGGAGTCGCAACCTAGGCGCATCAAAAGTTTAGCTTGCTCCACTGTCTCCACACCTTCAGCAATAACTTCTCTATTAAATGACTTGGCCAAACCAATGATAGCGATCGTCAATAAAAGGCTATTTTTGTCGTCAAGTATTCCACGAATAAAAGATTGATCAATCTTAATTGAATGCGTCTCTAGTTTTTTAAGATAGCTCAGCGAGGAATACCCAGTGCCAAAATCATCTAATGAAAATGTAACTCCTAGTTTTTTGCATTCATTAATATTTTTAACTACGAGCGGGATATTTTCCAGCATTACTGATTCGACAATTTCAATATCTAACATCTGCGGTGAGGAATTTGGAAAACGGGATAATAAGTGTTTTAAGGTTTCGACAAAATCCTCACGTTGAAAATGTAAGGCTGCTATATTCACCGCTACTGACCATGTTTTTCCAAGCGCAGCCCAATTACTGATTTGAGTTAATGCCTGTTCAATAACCCAATTGCCAATATCGACAATCAAATTAGTTTGCTCAACAAATGGGATAAAATTTTGCGGATAAATTATTCCCTCTTGCGGGTGCTGCCAACGCAATAAAGCTTCATAGCCAGTAATGGTCCCACTGCTCAGATTTATTTTCGGCTGGTAATGCAAGCATAACTCATTATTACGCAAGGCTTTGCTAACGAGTACTACAGTTTCGAAGGCTGTTCTGGCTTCATTATCCAGTAATATATTGAACAAATGATAGCAGTCACGACCTCTCAGTTTGGCTCTGTACATTGCCTGGTCGGCGTGACGGAGGAGCGAGTCGATATCCGCATCATCTTTTGGATAGATGGTCACACCAATACTAGCAGAAATATTAAGTTCTATACCGTCAATTGTATATGCTAGGGAAAGCGCCGTCAGAATCCTTTGCATGGCCATTTCCAATTCATTCGCATGCATTAACCCCAAAAGGATCACGAACTCATCGCCACCTAATCGCGCGACGGTGTCTTCGCCGCGAATGATTTTTTTCAGACGTTCGCTTACCTCTACTAACAAACGATCACCTATCGCATGACCGTAGCGATCATTGATCAATTTAAAGCCATCGAGGTCGAGTATACACACCGCAAGCGAACTATGGTTCCGATGTGCTGTGGCTACAGACTGTTTAAATCGATCGTATAGTAAAGAACGATTAGGTAAACCAGTTAGCACATCATGATCTGCGCGCCACTGCAGTACTTCCATCAGCTTCCGCTTTTCTGTCACATCAAAGCGGATAGAAACATATTTTTTTACGTTGGCTTCGCTATCGTAGGTGGCCACGATAGTACTTTCTACCCAATATAAAGTACCGTCCTTTCGAATATTGCAGATTTCACCTTTCCAAACTTTTCCACTTGATATTGTTTTCCACAGTTCCGCAAAAAACTCAGGTGGATGCAAAGATGAATTCAGGATACGATGATTTTTTCCGAGCAACTCGTGCACGCTATATCCAGAAATAGCACAGAATTGTTCGTTAACATAAGTAATGTTTCCCTGCATGTCCGTCTCTGAAAAGATAGCAGCCGCATCTACTGCCGCACGGTATCCTTGACTCATTGCTGAACCTCACTAATACCACAAGGCACTATCTATTGAATCGCTCAACCAATGCGTGCAGCCCACGGGATGTGTTTTCAAGTTCACCGCCTCGAATCACTGCGGCGTGGGCATTTTTCGCTGTTTTCTCAACTGTCCCAGCGACATTGTTGATCTGGCGAGCAATATCCTCCGCGACATGAGCCTGTTCTTCTGATGCCGCTGCCATTTGCTGGCTCATTCCAGTTATTCTTTCTACGGCCTCACGAATCCCTTGCAGAGCGCTCTGAGCCTCAATAACTTGTCGCACGCCGTGGTCAGCCTCGCGTATACCCAGTCTCGCAATATCAACGGCCTCATCAGCACCTTTTTTGAGGGTCTCGATGACACTTTGAATTTGTTGAGTTGACACACGTGTTTTGCTGGCCAAGGCACGAACTTCGTCGGCAACTACCGCAAAACCGCGCCCCTGCTCACCAGCTCTAGCAGCCTCAATAGCTGCGTTGAGTGCAAGTAAGTTCGTTTGGTCTGCGATCGATTGAATAACCTCTGCTGCAGACATAATTTGCTGCGTTTCACTGGCAAGGTTATCCACGGCAGTACTGATATTCGTTACTGTAGTCGCAAGAAGCTGTATCGCTTCTCGGGACGTACCAGCGACTTTATCCCCTTGTTCGGCCAATTCATTCGCAGTTTGCGCTTCAGTTGCCGTTTGCTGCACATGCCCGGCGACTTCATTGATCGATGCTGCCATCTCCGTCATGGCAGCGGCCGTCATGTCCGTTTCAGCTCTCTGTTCAAGTAAGGCATGCTCTGTTTGGTTAGAGAGTAGGGAGGAGTCAGCAGCAGCTTCGGCTACTTGGCTAGCTAGATCGCCTAACCGAGTAAGTGCGGTTTTAAGGCGTGCATCCTCACTGATCAATATCATTTCCAATCGTGCAGAAGGGCCGTAGCTATCGCTGTACGTGAGGGCACTAATAGGATCTGAAAATGCATTGGGAACACTTTGAATGATCCGGTGAAGAAGTTTTCCCTGATTAGTATACGACCACCAGCCCATCGCAAGAAAAAGTACGGCTGTTATTGCTTGAGCTGCCAGACTCGGGAGTAGAATTGAGGCGCAAACCGCAAACGTTGCGGCGGTCATAGGTAAAGCTAGTCTTGCGAGGAATACTCCACAGTGATGATGCCCTGGAGTGGCCTCTTTGCCTGTGCGCAAGCGAGCATAAAGCTTTTGTGCACGCTCTATTTGTTCACGACTTGGCTTGACTCGAACGGACTCATAACCAGTTAAGGCGCCGTTTTCAACAATCGGCGTGACATAGGCGCTGACCCAATAATAGTCACCATTTTTGCAACGATTTTTTACAATACCCATCCAGCTTTTGCCAGACTTTAGATAACTCCACATCAGCCCAAAAACAGCTGGGGGCATATCGGGATGGCGAACCAAGTTATGTGGGCTGCCCACAAGTTCTTCACGCGTATAGCCGCTTATGCTCGCAAATTCATCATTGCAGTAAATGATCTTACCGCTAGGATCGGTAGCTGAAATCAAACGTTCTGAACCGGGAAATACCTGTTCAACAGACGTGACTGACCGAATGACCGACTGACCGAATGACCGACTGACCGAATTCATGATTAGATTACCTGGGCGAGCATGATGTCACAATAACATCATTTTTAGGGGTTGACAATCTGCGCCGAATTAGCTATTGACTAAATTTTGTTGGAGTGGTATTGCATTAGCAGAAATCATCCACTAGCTAGGACTATGGTCACAGTCGCGCTGATCTCTGACTTCATGAATCTGTTCAATCACGAGCATAAGCTTGTCAAACTCCAGAAAAATCGAATCAGCTAGATCGTTGTATCCGCAGTTTTTGAGTAACGTAGCTTGCTCCTTCATTTCGTTAGCTATGTCTAGAAGCCTAGAAGCTTGTCGATTGAGAACTGCCTGACTGAAGCTATGGATCAACGTCTGTTGCCGCTGACCGAAAACTGACCCAGTAGAGGCTGTTCTGCCGACTGAAAACTGACCCAGGTGTTCAACTGCTTCTGCTCACTTTTTGAGCAGGAGAACACAGGG
>NZ_LKBY01000164.1:0-5896 GCF_002699915.1 Pseudomonas sp. ICMP 8385
AGTTATGAAACTTCATCATGGCACCTTGATGCCGCCTCGCGACTTTCGCCGCGGACTTGGACGGGGAAGTCCCTTTCATTCGCTAAGCTTCGCGAGTTCTCGTAACCAATTCACTGTTTTTCAATGTGTGAAAGAAAATGGCGAAAGCTGCTTGACAAGCGAACCGGGGACTTCCATTCTACCTACCAATTAGTCGGTATATGAAAATAAAAGCCATGAAACTTAATTCAGATCTTTCGCAGCGTGTTGTCGTCGAGCCTTCAAGCTTACAGTGGGTCGATTCGCCAGCGACTGGGATTCAACGCCAGTTACTGGAGCGTGATGGCGACGAAGTGGCGAGGGCCACCTCGTTCGTGCGATATGCGCCAGGATCGAGGTTCAAGCGCCATGTTCATCACCTGGGCGAAGAAATCCTCGTTCTTGATGGTATGTTCACCGATGAGTCCGGAACCTTCGGGCCTGGGACTTACATCAAGAATCCACCAGGTTCTTCGCATGCACCAAGCTCCGCGACGGGTTGCACGTTGTTCGTCAAGCTGCGCCATCTTGATCTAGCCGACAGCCAACGCACCGTGGTCGACACTCGTAACGGACCCTGGTTTCCAGGCCTCGTGCCGGGTCTGTCGGTGATGCCACTTTCTGAGTTCGACACCCAACATACGGCTTTGGTGCGCTGGGCTCCGGGGACACGATTCAATTCGCATCGTCACTACGGCGGTGAAGAAATCTATGTGTTGGAAGGCGTCTTTGAGGATGAGTTCGGAAGCTACCCTGCCGGCACATGGATGCGCAGTCCGCATTTGAGTGCTCACCGCCCCTTCAGCAATGAAGGCTGCACTATCCTGGTCAAGACAGGCCATCTGCCAGTCGCTGAATCAAATGAGGCACTTGCATGAAGCATTTCTCCGAAATCTCGCCGACCGCCGAGCGCGTGGTCGATGCCGCTGAAGGCTTGGTACAGCGGCATGGCTACAACGGCTTCTCATACGACGACGTGGCCCAGTTGGTAGGCATCAAAAAACCAAGCATCCACCACCACTTCCCCAAGAAGGGAGAACTCGTGGCCGTGGTCGCACAGCGCTACACGCACCGGTTTCGTGAGGAGTTGCTGAGCATCGAAGGGCAGCATGCGAAAGCGCCTGATAGGCTAACTGCGTATGCGGCACTTTTCGAACGCACCTTCGCCAAGGACCGGCGCCTTTGTGTCTGCGGCATGTTGGGTGCCGAGTCGGACTCGCTGCCGGACGCCGTTGTGAGCGAGGTCAAGCGATTCTTTAAAGTCAATCTCGACTGGTTGACTCTTGTCGTTGCCGACGGTCAGCGTGCCGCGCTGATCACCTCAAATTCCGCCGCAGAGGCTCTCGCAGAGGCGTTCTTGTGCGCGTTGGAGGGCTCGATGGTGGTGGGCCGTGGCATGCGATCGCCACGCGGACCGGCCGATGTTGGAAACACTTTTCTTTCTACCGTGTTGACCTAAGGTCGGCACTTTTTGCAACATGATCCTACCATTTAGTTGGTAGTTTAAGAGGTTATTATGAACACTGAATTTAATGGCAAGAAGCTGTTGGTCATCGGCGGCACTAGTGGGATGGGATTGCAAACTGCCCGCATGGTTCTCGAGCAAGGCGGAAGCGTCGTCATCGTCGGTCACCGCGAAGACAAAGCCGAAGAGGCCCGCAAGGAGCTGTCGTCGTTGGGCGCTGTGACAGCCCTGACTGCCGATCTCTCGCGAGTCGAAGATGTGAAGCGACTCCTGCATACCATCGATGAGAACCACAAGGACATCAATCTTCTGGTCAACGCTGCTGGGGTGTTCTTCCCGAAGGCGTTTCTTGAGCACACGGAAAGTGATTACGAGCAATATTTGTCGTTGAATAAAGCGTTCTTCTTCATCACACAAAAGGTCGTGGCCAACCTCGTGGCCAGCGAGCGTCCCGGCGCCATCGTGAACATCGGCTCGATGTGGGGCAAACAGGCGATCGCGGCTACGCCGTCGTCCGCGTATTCGATGGCAAAAGCAGGTTTGCATTCGCTGACCCAGCACCTTGCGATGGAGTTGGCATCCAAACAAATCAGGGTCAATGCCGTTTCTCCGGTGGTTGTCGAAACGCCGATTTACGAGGGCTTCATACCCAAGGTCGAGGTTCATGGCGCCTTACAGGGATTCAACAGCTTCCACCCAATCGGAAGGGCGGCCGCGGAAACTGAGTGCAACACCTGACCTTTCCGGTAAGGTGCTGCCCCCATGTCATATGAAGAACTCAGCATAGAAGAACGCGCCACGATTCAGGTAAGCCGCTTGCATGGCATGGGCCGGCGAGAGATTGCCCGGTTGCTTGGCCGAAGCCCCTCCACGAAGTCGTGAACTGCGGCGCAACACGGGCGCCAACGGCATCTATCACGCACCTACGGCCCAGGGCCACATGCGTCAACGTCGAGAGGTCTGTCGCCCGCAAAAGAAGCTGGTGCTGGGCAGCGAACTGCTTGAGTTGGTGGTGGTGTTGCTGCGAAAAAACTTCTCTCCCGAGCAGATTGCCGGCAAGCTGCGCAGCATGGATATTCCCAGTTTTGAAGACGTTTACGTTTGTCGCGAGACGATCTATAGCGCGGTCTATGCCCTGCCTGTGGGTGAGCTGCGCAAGGAGCTGATCCGGTGCCTGCGCCAGGGCAAGAGTACGCGCCGGCCACGTGCAGGAGGCGTTGATCGGCGCAACCAGATCCCGGAGATGGTGAGCATTCATGTGCGTCCGCCGGAGATTGAAGACCGCCTGATGCCGGGGCATTGGGAGGGTGACCTGATCAAAGGCAAGGCCAACGCCTCTGCCGTGGGCACGCTGAACGAACGCACCAGCGGCTACCTGATGCTGATCAAGCTGAACGATGCCACGGCGACTTCGGCCGTAGAGGGCTTCAGTGCGGCCCTCAACCGGATGCCGCTGGCGGTGCGCAAGAGCATGACCTATGACCAAGGCCGGGAGATGACCCGGCATGCCGAGATCACCCAGAAGACGGGGGTGGCCATCTACTTCTGTGACCCGCACAGCCCCTGGCAGCGCGGCAGCAACGAGAACATCAATGGCTTGATCCGCCAGTACCTGCCCAAGGGCACAGACTTGTCTGTATACAGCCAGGAACAGCTGGATGCCATTGCCTACGAGCTGAACATTCGGCCACGCAAACGCTTTAACTGGAAATGTCCGATTGAAGTGATGACCGAGGTGATGGAAAAAGCAATGGCGATGCAGCATGATGCACCCGCTTCAATTCAATAACCGTGTTGCACTTAGCTCCTGCAACCGCCATGGATTTGTTTTTCTGGGCCATCGGATCATCCGCAAGCGTAGCCGCTACGGCGACATGCGTGTGGTAACGACGATTCCACGAGACAAAGCCAGAAGCTTCGCAGCCTCACTGACGGCACTGCTCTCAGGTAACCACAGTGAAAGTAAGATCGACATGGTTGAATCGATCAACCGAAAGCTGGAAGGCTGGGCCGCGTTTTATCAATTCGTTGATTTCAAAGCCAAAGCATTCAGCTATATCGATCGTATCGTGTTTTGGAAACTGGCCCATTGGCTGGCTCACAAATACCGCTCCCGTATCAAACCCCTGATGCGCCAATGGTGCAAAGCACCTAAGCCCAGCCAAAGTAAGACCTGGGTTTTATTTGGCAAGACTAATAACGGCAAACTCAGCGGTGAAATACTGTATCGGTTAGTTGGGCAAGGCAAGAAGCAGTTCCGGTGGCGCCTGCCCGAAGGTAATCCCTACCTGAGGTCGGAACTCAGGAACACATGGACCTCGCGTTTCACTGAAGTGGCTATGGCGTTCGCCAGCGTTTAAACGGAGAGCCGGATGCATTGAAAGGTGCACGTCCGGTTCGGTGAGGAGAGGCAGGGAAATAGTCCGACTACGCCCTGCCTCTTACTCAACTCCGCACCTACGAAGGGTGGCTGTACTTGGCAGTAGTGCTGGATCTGTTTTCTCGCCAAGTGATCGGTTGGTCAATGAAGCCCAGGATGAGCAGCGACCTGGCTATCGACGCCATGCTGATGGCGGTGTGGCGGCGTAAACCGAAGCAAGAAGTGATGATTCACTCAGATCAAGGTAGTCAGTTCAGCAGCTCAGACTGGCAAAGCTTCCTGAAGGCTAACAATGTGGTCAGCAGCATGAGCCGGCGAGGAAACTGCCACGACAATGCCGTTGCAGAGAGCTTTTTCCAGCTGTTAAAGCGGGAGCGAATCCGACGAAAGATCTACGGAACACGCGAAGAAGCCCGGAGTGATATTTTCGATTACATTCGAGATGTTTTATAACCCTAAACGCCGGCACGGCAGTGCTATGCAGTTATCGCCAGTAGAGTATGAGAAACGCTATTTCCTGAGCTTGGAGAGTGTCTAGGGAAACTCTGAAAAAGACTTCCTGATTTTGGCAAAATAGCCGGACACCACCCGCCGAGTTTTCCGATGAAGCAGATCTCCTTCGCCGATGCTGAGTATGCCGGCAAGCGTAAACAAACCCGACGTGAGCGTTTTCTGATCGAGATGGATCGGGTGGTGCCGTGGAAGGGCTTGATTGCCTTGATCGAACCGCATTACCCGAAGGGTGAAGGCGACCGGCCGTCATACCCGTTGATGGCCATCTTGCGTGTGCACCTGATGCAGAACTGGTTCGGCTACAGCGATCCGGCGATGGAAGAGTCGCTCTAAGACCACAATTTTGCGCCAGTTTGCTGGGCTGGGACTGGAGCGCATCCCGGATGAAACCACCATCCTCAATGATTATCCATGCGCCCAGTTCGACCAAGAATAAGGAAGGTAAGCGCGATCCTGAGATGCACCAAACCAAGAAAGGTAACCAGTACTTTTTTGGCATGAAGGCGCACATTGGTGTGGATGCCGATTCGGGCCTGGTGCACAGCGTGGTGGGTACCGCCGCCAATGTGGCCGACGTGACTCAGGTCGACCCATTACTGCATGGTGAGGAAACCCATGTTGCCGGAGATGCTGGCTACACCGGTGTCCACAAGCGCCCCGAACATGAAAGTCGAAAAGTGATCTGGTCGATTTCCGCCCGGCCCAGTTCGCACAAAAAGCACGGCAAAAAAAGCCTGACTGGCCGAATGAAGCGCAAGATCGAATACGCCAAGTCGCAGGTGCGCGCTAAGGTCGAGCATCCGTTCCGTGTGATCAAGCGCCAGTTTGGATACACCAAGGTGCGGTTTCGCGGCTTGGTGAAAAACACAGCCCAGCAGGTCACGCTGTTTGCGCTGTCGAACCTGTGGATGGTGCGCAAACAGTTAATGATCACGGGAGAGATGCGTCCGTGATGCAGGGAATCAACCCTGCGAAGCGCCTCACAAGGGCGAAACCCTGTATTTGAAGGTGAAAAATGACCTGATTTTCGATTGAGACGCTGTTTTTTAAAAATCATTGAGAAAATCAGCTCGGAAAACGGGACTACTTCAGACCTTCCTTAACGGGCTGCAGTGTCCGGTTTGATAGGGATAAGTCCAGTCTTGCAAGAAGCGGATACAGGAGTGCAAAAAATGGCTATCTCTAGAAAGGCCTACCCCTTAGGCTTTATGCAGCAGAAACAATAATAATGGAGTCATGACCATGACAATGCACCTGGGACTCGACTATATAGATAGTCTCGTTGAAGAAGACCAGAATGAGGGCATCTACCGCTGCAAACGCGAGATGTTCACCGACCCTCGGCTGTTCGATTTAGAGATGAAACACATCTTTGAGGGTAACTGGATTTATCTCGCCCACGAGAGCCAGATTCCCGAGAAGAACGACTATTACACCACGCAGATGGGCCGGCAGCCGATATTCATCACACGCAACAAAGATGGTGAGCTCAATGCCTTCATCAATGCCTGCAGTCACCG
>NZ_LKBY01000165.1:0-5679 GCF_002699915.1 Pseudomonas sp. ICMP 8385
ATCTGCGCTTGAATCCTTCGGTGTGAGAGCCTGGATTCTACCGGTGGCTGGCTCTCTGCCTCTCGTTTCAAGCGTTGCGCTTATTCTATGAATTCAGGCGGTTTTTATCAAGACGCGAACTATGTGGCTTTTGCTTCGCCTAGCCAGGCCTCGGGCGACAAGGTATTGAATATTGGCTATGAGCAGGATCCGGTTTTTCGGGTGCTGGATGGCTACACCTCCGAGCTGCCGTCGTTGCTAGCGGTACACGACACCCCCCAGCCATCGGCTACAAATAATCTGGTTAATTTCAACGAGGTGTATGCGCTTGGGCCGCTAGTGGGGGAAGGGATATTTCCGATTATCAATCCGTTGGCTTGGTTGAGCCATGGGGGGGCCGACGGTTTTGCCCGTGTTGCTGAGTCACAGTTTTACAATCTGACCAGTAGGGACTCCACTATTGTAGTGTCTAACTTGTCGGATTTAACGCGTGGCAATCTTTGGGTGCAAGACTTGGAAAACTATGCAGAGCCCCACACCGGTGGCACTTTTATTATAGGCACTGACAGTGCTGATCGGCTCCAGGGCGGGGCAGCCAATGATTATCTGGAAGGCCGTGCCGGTGACGATACGTTCCGTGACAGTGGGGGTTACAACATTATTCTCGGAGGGGCGGGTAATAATACCCTGGAGTTGCAGCAGTCGGTGAATGGCTTCGAGTTTGCCAATGACGGTGAGGGTATGCTGTATATGCAAGATACCCGTGGTGGTATCAGCCTGATTCAGGATGTTGATACTCTGGTGAGTAAGGAAAGCAGCTGGATTTTCTTTAATCGGGACGTCACCTATAACGTCACTGAACAAGGCTTACTCAGTGCAGACACTTTCACCGAGTACGCGCCTTCGGGCAAGGGCGACGCAAACAATAATGTTCTTGTCGCCCAGAGCAGCGGAAGTTGGTTGTTTGGCCAGGGCAGCGCGGATTTACTGATCGGCGGCCAAGGCGATGATGTATTGGTGGGGGGCGCAGGGAATGATGTGATATTGGCGGGGGCGGGTGCCGATACCTTCTTGTTTAATGGGGATTTCGGTTTGGACTTTATCACGGGTTTCAAATCGACCGATAAGTTGGCGTTTGTAGGGGTTGAGGGGGTTGACGAACAATATAGCTACCTCGATCACGCACAGACGGTTGGTATCAACACTGTCCTGACCTTTGGCGATAATTCTGTGACTTTAGTGGGCGTTGGGTTGGGTAGCCTTTCAGCCGATAACATTGCTATCGCTTGATCTGAGCGTCTCATTTGACCGGTTGGCTGCTCTTCGGATCAACCGGACTCGTTTCCCGCTTCATGGTTAACCCAAGCGCCGCTCAGTGATGAGCGGCGTTTTTTGTGTGGCTGGCGACGGCAAACGGCTGGCCAGCGCTTCGACAAGCCCGGATGAGCCTCTGATGCATGAGAGGCCGCATCTCACGGGTGGGTATTCTCAAGGAGTCAGTTGCTGGAGGATTATGACGAACCGTGCATGTGGCCACTTGGGTGTGGCGGCTTGCGGGTCTATCGAGTTATCACTGCCAATGGGAAGTATCATGAAAAATGTTAGCGAGTTGATCGAAAGCCGAATCTCAGCGAATGCGTTTGATACGAGTCGTGGGCTCTCGGATGAGCAAATCGAAGGGTTGGTGCGTTTAGCCACGCTGGCCCCTTCTTCATTCAATGCGCAAAACTGGAAAGTGATTGCAGTACGCACGCCCGAGGCCAAGCAGCGCTTGAAAAAAGTCGCTTATGACCAGCCCAAAATCGCCGATGCCGCCGTTACTTTTATCATTTGCGGGACGTTGGCCGCACACAAAGGCTTGCCGGAGGCTCTGTTGCCATCGGTTGAAAAAGGCATTATCGAGCGTTCGGTCTTCGACACCTGGGTGGCGATGGCCAACGGCATGTACGAAGGCAATGAGGTGTTCCAGCGTGATGAAGCCATCCGCTCGGCCTCACTGTGTGCAATGACCCTGATGTTGGCAGCCCAAGGGCAAGGGTTGGCTTCAGGCCCGATGATCGGCTTTGACCCGGCCGGCGTTGCCCGTGAGTTCCAACTGAGCGCCAGCGAGGTGCCTGCGATGCTGATTGCTGTCGGCTACGCACTGCCTGAAAACTGGCCACAAAAGCCGCGCAAGGCCCTCAAGCAAGTACTGACCCTGGTTTAACAGCCAATACGCTCACGGGCTGTTGACTCAGCCTGTGGGTGGGTGATGAGTGAAGGGTGAGCCAAAGAGGGACACCCGTGCTGCAAATACTCCTGGCAGAAGTCCAGGTAGACGCGCACTAGGCGAGAAGGATGGCGATGGGATTGATAGAGCAAGTGCACGGAGGTTTCTGGCATCGGGTAGTTGTCCAGCACTGGCTGCAGACTGCTTTCTTTAATGGCCTGGACCGCCAGGAAGGGCGGGAGCTCGGTGATACAGTCGCCATTAAGTGCGCAGTTGCGCAGGTGCAGGTAGTTATTGGTCGTAACGATGGCCGCCGGTTCGAGCGTCTGGTTGCCCAGGGTCCACAGGCTGCGCGTGCTGGAGTTTTTTGACCAAGTGGCACAGGGAAACCTGTGCAGGTCATCGGGTATCTGGGGTTCGCCCAGGCGCTCGAGCAGGGCTGGGCTGGCAACGAGTGTATGTCGATAGCTGATCATATAGCGTGCAATCAAGGTGTCTTGTTCAATGGCGCCGACGCGAAGCGCTACATCAATACCTTCAGTGATAAGGTCCAGGCGCTGTTCCGTAAAGTAAACGGCCAGCTCTATTTCAGGATAGCGCTGTTGAAAGTCGCACAGTAATTGCCCCCAAGGTTCAAAGGCGACGGGAAGTGTCACTCTCAGGCGGCCCCTTAGCGCATTCTGGTCACTTATCAGGGCTGATTTTCCCTGTGCGAAGGCTTCCATGCCAAGGCTTGCATACGCATAGAGTTTTTCTCCGGCCTGGGTCAGCTTTGTGCCCCGCATGGAGCGCTGCAGGAGTTGCACGTTCAATTCATGTTCTAGCTCACGAATGCGCCGACTCAAGGTTTGCAGTGGCATATCCAGATGGAGGGCGGCAGCTGACAGGCTTCCCATCTGGGCGACAGCCACGAACATCTGTATCGCGTTGAGATCCATCGTCACCTCCCATGTCTTTATCTGAGGTCTTGACCTTGGCAGAGGTTGATCGTTGCATTGCGCGGGATGAAAAATATCAATCCCCTTTGGCTGGCCATTGAGCCCTGCCCTCGGGCGCGGGCCGTTACATCAGGCGTTGTATATGCTGCTGGGCAAAGTCCAGGTAGGTTCGCACGAGGTTGGACGGGTGCCGGTGCGAGGGGTAAAGCAGGTTGATCTCCATTTCCGGGAAGGGGTGTTTGCCCAGGAGTGCGACCAATTGCTTGTTCCTTATCGCCTCCTTGGCCATGAACGGTGGCAACTCGGTAACCAGGTCCCCGGCCAGCGCTCGGCTGCGTAAATGCGCGTAATCGTTGGTGGCTATTATGGGGTCTGCCTTAAATACCTCTTCGCCCAGTTGCCAAGTGGCTGTCGCGTCCTGGCTCCAGGCCCCGCAGGGATAATTGTGCAAATCCGCGACTTTATCGGGCATGCCTAGGCGTGTGAGCAACACGGGAGACGCGACGAGAATGTGGCGATAAGCCAACATCCGTCGAGCCACCATGGATTCGTGAGTGATACGGCCAATACGCATGGCCACATCAATGCCATCTTCGATCATGTCAATACGCCTGTCGCTCGTATAGACCTGCAATTGTATGTCTGGGTAGCGCTGCTGAAACGCCGAGAGCACCTCCCACCAGGGCTCAAGCGAAGGGGGGAGTGAAAGCCGCAGGCGTCCTTTGAGTTGGGTCTGGTCGCTGATCAGGGCCCGTTCGCCATCGATCAGCATTTCCAGGCCTCGGCTGGCGTGTTCGTACAAGCGTGTGCCTGCGTCAGTCAGGCGGGTTCCATGTACCGAACGCTCTAGCAACTGCACTTGCAATACACGTTCTAGTTCCCTGATTCGTCGGCTGAGGGTCGCGAGTGGCATTTCCAGGCGCTCGGCAGCCGCTGTGAAGCTGCCACACTTGGCCGTGGCGACAAACATCCGAATGGCATTAAGGTCCATGGCGCTACTTCTATTCTCTGAATACAGTCTTGACCGTAAAGATGTTGTTTGCTGTAGGCACGGTTAAACGTTGTGCCAGAGGAGAGGTTTAAGAGCAGTGTGTTGTTGGCACGGGGTATGAAGGACGGCCCATACCCCGGTAGTACGTGTCAGCGTTATTCGCGAATCAACCCTCGCCCTGTACGGGATCAGTATTAAATGTATACAAGACAATCTTCCAGCCTTGGCTGGTTTTGTTGAGCACGAATACTTCGCGGTTCAGGTCAGGCACAGGCTTGCCATTCTCCATAACCGTCGCCCCTTTATGGTGATGTGTACGGATGACCGCAGCATCGCCATATAGATTAATCGCATCGTAGGCAAATACGGTGTTGAATTTGGCTATTTTAAATAATGCATCATAGCCTTCGGTCTTTTGCTGGACGGTCGCATAAGTAGGCTTGTTATTCCATTCTGCAACGCTGTCGGGAGCAAACAGGCTGACTATTTTTTGAGTATTACCTTCGTTCAGTGCCTGCTCATATTGGCGGACGACCTTATAGGCTTCCTGTTGCACACTCTTGATTTTCGGATCGCTGGAGAACGGTGGGGTGCCATCGCCTTGTGCTGCGGACGCACTGGCGGCCGTGAAGAAGGTAACGGCGCTGGCCATGGTCAGTGTCAGCAGTTGGGCGCGAATCAGGTTTGCTGTTTTCATGCGTTCCCTCTACGAGTATTTCGTATGGCGTTGATAATGAAATTGTAATGTATGTCTTTGGCCCATTAGGTAGCGGCCAGGTCAATACATTACTGGTGGGCGCTGTTATGTCACCGTTTTAAAGTATCCTGCCCTAATTTTGTCGGTTGATGAACTGTCAGGGATGATAGGGAGCCATCTATAAATGAGAGGCTGGTTTTATTACCTTTCATATAGGGGCGGTATTTTTCAGAAAAGTTGAGAGGTGGCAGCTCAATTCACTCCTGAAGAATAGATAAGCGCCATATCGACCTTGTTAGAACGTAAACATACTCGACTCTGGATATTAACGATTGATCAGTTTTTTGAAGGCAGGGAACATTCACAATGTGAAAAAACTCAGCGCGCGTTATTCAAGGGGGTTATGAAAAAACACCTATGCCGGCAGCGGCGTGCCGGAAATCAGCCTGGTCGGCCCGCATAGGACGATTGTGCGCTGGTGTTGCCGCGACGCCTTATGCGGGGATATTTATATGGGGTCTAGGGTTGTTTGTGGGCCGCCAGTGCTTGCAAGACCCCGCTTCCATACTCGGGATCGGCCTTGGTGCAGTGCTCTATATGCAGGCGTTGGATAGGGGTGGAAACCCCCGCCAGGGACCCCGCTTCCATACTCGGGATCGGCCTTGGTGCAGTGCTCTATATGCAGGCGTTGGATAGGGGTGGAAACCCCCGCCAGGGCGCGTGCGGTGTTATCGAACAGCGCTTGTTTTTGCTCTGCGGACATTTTTCGGAACAGGGCGCCGGGCTGGGAGAAATAATCGGGATCGACCCGATGATTCCAGTGGCCGGCCGCGCCTTCCAGGGTCAGGGGCGGCTCTTGAAAATC
>NZ_LKBY01000165.1:5687-5880 GCF_002699915.1 Pseudomonas sp. ICMP 8385
CCGGGCTGGGAGAAATAATCGGGATCGACCCGATGATTCCAGTGGCCGGCCGCGCCTTCCAGGGTCAGGGGCGGCTCTTGAAAATCAGGCTGCTCTTGCCATTCGCCACGGGTGTTCGGTTCGTAGGAGGTGGTGCCTCCGGCATTGGAATCAACCCGCATCAGTCCATCGCGGTGATAGCTGTTGACCCGGG
>NZ_LKBY01000166.1:0-5562 GCF_002699915.1 Pseudomonas sp. ICMP 8385
CTCGGCGTCGGCGAAGGTCATCTGCTTCATCGGGAAACTCGGTGGGTGGGGTCGCGGTATTTTGCCAAATCAGAAAGTCTTTTTCAGAGTTTCCTTAGGCAGTGAGGTAGATTCTACGTGTCGGGCGGACTGAGAGAGGAGTCAGTTTTGAATGCCTGCCTTGGCTGTATGTAGAGAGGTCCAAGGCATACGCATGGTTGTTAGCTCCGGCTTCTTCCATGCTAGACCAGTAGTAGTTGCCATTGAAATTTAATCGGATAGATAGATTTAAACACACTTGGTGAAGTTCGGCAGGCGCGGGAAGGTAGAAGTCTTTATGTCCGTCCGCCTGATATTCAGCTGCGGCCTTTGCTGCTGGATGTTCAGAGTCTTCGTCCAGTAGCATTATAGTGTTACAGTGTCCGTCCATTTTGCTCTTTGCTTTGCTACTTATGCCATGACCGCCCCATGTATATGTTGTGGGTAAGTCTTTTTCGGCTACGATGAGGTAGTGAGCGGGCACATCACCGAGCGTGTCAACCAATCCTGCATTTATCCCACCCTGACAAGGCCATAACTCTCCTACTTCTGGGATTTTGGCAAATGGCTTGAGAGAATCGCAAGGGCCTACCGGGTCTGGGATATCAATTTCAGTGCATTCGCACTCTTTGGGGATGCATCCAATTTGTGTAAATACGTTAACGACGATTTGAGTGGTCGGATCTGATACGGGAATTATAATAGAGGCATTGTTGTGTTTTATGACGATCGATTCGTTAGTCATGATCTAACTCTTTTCCTTGAGTTTGTATTGGGAGGGGGATTGGGTTTTGAGTATTATGTGTAAACTCGGCGCGCAGGGCGAACATAAAGTGGATAGTCTCTTTGGTACCAGTATAAGTCGCCTACCTCGACTGTCATCATATATGTGGAATTTTCTTGTGGTGCCTGCATGCTTGTCCAATGTATATATTCTGACGCGGAAGATATGAATGCCTGTGGGATATTTACCCACCCTTGATAGAGCTCGGCGGGAGCTGGAAGATAGAAATCATTATGGCCGTCTGCTTGGAACGCGATGCAGGCGCTAGCTGCTGGGTGTGTACCTGGCTCCCCCAGAAGGATCGTAGTGTTAAGTAATCCGTCAGTTTTACTAATGGCTTTGCTTT
This sequence comes from Pseudomonas sp. ICMP 8385, assembly GCF_002699915.1. Taxonomy (NCBI): domain Bacteria; kingdom Pseudomonadati; phylum Pseudomonadota; class Gammaproteobacteria; order Pseudomonadales; family Pseudomonadaceae; genus Pseudomonas; species Pseudomonas sp. ICMP 8385. The sequence goes on from NZ_LKBY01000166.1 coordinate 1,149, forward strand.
TTGATCCGAGTGACCCTGCTGGGAATTTACCTGAGTCTTTGCTGGCAAAGATGAGGTAGTGTTCTGGAACGTCTCCACGTGCCTTTACTAAGCCTGCGTTAATTCCGCCTTCACCGGGCCATACATCGCCAATCGCTGGTGGAGTTTTTTCTGTAACCGGAGGAAGGCTTGTTGTGCTGTTATCGTTGGGTGTATCAGTTTTAAACTCTTCGAGTTTCATATGTCGCCTCTTCAATTAAAATAGCTAAATACCATTAGGTAATTGGTGGGATATGTGTAGCCAATGCGCGCTTGCACAACTTTTCTATTGTCTGCGCAGATTAGGATGCTTGTGGCGTGTCGGGTGAGCTGCTCTGAAAGTTCGCTTAAGTTTCGTGGTTTTTTCAGGCGCCGCTTCCCTGTAGCAAAATGCAGCGTGTAGGGGCATGCAACGGAGGCATGCTTTACTGGGACTGTTTTTGCATTTGGTTAATTTACCACTTGGTTTCTGGCGGTCAATGCATTTTGGTAAATATTTTTGGTAATTTTTTTTGTTTTAATTTATAAGTTACTGAAATTTATTGGTTTTTTACGAAAAAAACCGCTTTGCGTGGAGTGTTTGGATGGGGTGGATCGTCGGCCGTCCTGCCTGTCGGAGCGTTGAGGCTCTAGGACCATGCCAAATTAGACGGCCTTGAAGATAGTGACGGTGTGTGATGGGGGGGGGCTTTCGGATAGAGGCGTTTGGTCTCGCTGTTGTTGCTGGAGGGCGGTGGCTGTGGATAGTTCTGTCTCCGCCCGACTGGTCGTTATCAGTGCTCCTTTCTCTCCAAGGTAATGCTAGAGCCGGCAGGGGTGGGCGATGATCTGAAACCAAGGCTGGTGATATTCAGCGATCTAAAGGAAGGATTCGGATCTGTCTCCTGAAATTTTGCTTTGTCACTCTACTCCTTGGCTAATGGGGCTACCTGGCGTACATACCCCACCAAAAGACGTGACCAAGAATGCTGATCTGCTCATCCTGCAACTGCTGGAAGCCGTAATCCTCATCCGGGTGGTCTTCGCGATTGAAGCTTCGCAATCTAACCCCAGAAGGAAGCCTGAAAAGCTGTTTGACCCTCAGTTGCCCGTTATGGTTGATGGCGTAGAGATCTCCATCAATAATATCGCCGAGGCTCGTCCTGCCCACGTTAATCCCCACGGTGGCGCGATCGCGCAGGACGGGAGTCATGCTATTGCCGCGGACGGTGACGCATTTTGCATTGGTGAATTGAACGCTGTTTTCGCGCAGTTTCTGTTTGGCGAAGCGCAGAAACTCCCCATTATTTTCCTCGATGGCAAAACGCCCTGATCCTGCCGCCAGCTCAACCTCTTTGAGAAATGGGACGCATACTTCATCTTCATTGAGAGGGGTCTTATCATCCCAAATGCTGATCTGCTTAAGGTGTATCTCGGGTTGGTTGCGCGGTTGTGCGGCGTCCGAAACGATGCTGGAGGACAGGTCTACACTGGTCAATGGACGGTCAAGTGCTCCAGGCTCCAGCCCACACCTCTGTTCAAAGTCGCGCGCCATCTTCTCCCCAATATTTCGTAGATGTTCGGCCTTTTCGGTGAACAGCCTTGAAATATAGGATGGCTGCTTGGCGACCTTGGCGGCGAAGTCAGCGTCTTTTCCTCCGAAGTCACGATCAATGATCTGGCGTACTCGGGCTCTACGTATGTCTTTGATTTCCATCTCTCAATTAAAACCTTTATTTCCCTTTGGGGAAATCACCTATTGCGGTGAATATTTATGGCCTCTTCATACGAACGTGAGTCATGAGGACTGCTAACTCAGGATCTCCCTATTCGTAAGCCTCAGGTTTATGGTTTATCTCTGGAAATATCCCTACCTCGTAGGTCGGTTCGGTGTTGCGCTATTCGTCCGCTATCGCGTTCATAGAAATTCCCGGCGGATTCTAGGGCTGTTAATAGGCGAGTTATTTAGGAGGCTATAGGGTCCTATCGGGGTACGAGTTGTCCAGGGGGGGAGGTAATGTGAACTGGCCTAATGCTCCCGGACACCTCTTAAGGGCGATATGATTCGCCCAATCAGGAGGTTCCATGCAAGAGCGAAAGACCTACACCCGCGAGTTCAAGCAACGTGCTGCAAGCATGGTTCTTGATGATAGCTGCTCAGTTCCTGACGTCTGTGCATCGATGGACGTTGGGCCTACGGCTCTGCGCCGCTGGATTGATCAGGTTCGCAAAGAACGCCAGAAAGGGCAGCCAGTGGCAGGTACTAAGGCAATCAGCGACGAACAGCAAGAGCTTCAACAGCTGCGAGCCAAGGTCAAGCGCCTGGAGACCGAGGCTGAAATCTTAAAAAAAGCTACGGCTCTCTTGATGTCGGATCCCGATCGTTTTTCCTGATCGAAGAGCTGAGAGAGTCGAGCTCATATCCGACCCGCCTTCTTTGTAGTGTGTTGAGCGTTTCCCGCAGCGCGTTTTATGACTGGCTTAAGCGTCGCTCAGCGCCGAATACCAAGCGTGACGCGCTCAGAGCAAAAGTCGTGCAATTGCATGACGAAAGCCGGGGAAGTGCAGGCGCGCGGATGATCTCTCAGCACTTGAAGGCCCAGCAGATCAAGGTGGGACGACATCTGGCCGGAAAACTCATGGCGGAGGCAAATCTGGCCAGCAGACAGCGCCGCCGCCATCAGTATCGCTCTAGAGGCGTCGAAGCATTTGTAGCCAAGAACCTGCTCGAGCGTAACTTCGAGCCAACCGCAATCAATCAGGTCTGGTGCGGCGACGTTACCAGCCTGATGGTTGGTAAACGCTGGTATCACTTGGCAGCGGTCATTGATCTGTTCGCCCGCCGAATCGTTGGCTGGGCGTTTTCTCTGATCAATGACGCCAACCTGGTTAGCAGGGCGCTGAGAATGGCGGTGGAGGTTCGAGGTAAACATGCAGGCTTGATGTTTCATTCGGATCAAGGCTGCCAAGGCGGATTCAACCGGTCGTCGCAACACCTTGATCGAGGTGTTTATGGGACGACCCGCAGGATGGATGCAAAAATTGACGGGGCGGGGAGCGATGCGTTCTCCAGGTGCACCCTCACTTCGTAATGAGATCGAGCGGCTATTTTGGGTGCAGATTGCAACAGGCATCACAAGCGAAAAGGCAGCACATGCCGTTGGCGTATCAACAGCGGTAGGTACACGCTGGTTCCGTCATCGAGGCGGGATGCCATTATTCATGTCGAATCACATATCAGGACGATACTTATCGTTTGCTGAGCGAGAAGAGATTGGGCTGCTTCGAGCGCAAAGTGTTGGCGTTCGTGAGATTGCCCGTCGTCTTGGACGAAGCCCATCGACAATTTCACGGGAGCTGACACGAAATGCTGCTACCCGTTGCGGTCGGCTTGAATATCGCGCGTCAGTAGCGCAATGGAAGGCAGAACTGGTGGCCAAGAGGCCGAAACCAGCGAAACTGGTCACGAACCCGCGACTGCACCAGTACGTACGCGACCACCTTGAGGGCAAGGTTCAAGACGCCGATGGTCGTGAGATTTCTGGGCCTCAGCAAGCGCCCTTCAAAGGCAGAAATAAACCGCATCGCAGTGACCGTAAATGGGTCAATGGCTGGTCGCCTGAACAGATTGCCAACCGACTCCAGATCGATTTTCCGGATGATGAATCCATGCGCATCTCTCATGAAGCCATATATCAGGCGCTCTACATTCAGGGTCGAGGAGCTCTCAAGCGCGAACTGGTGAGCTGCCTGCGCTCAGGACGAGCATTGCGAGTGCCGAGAGCCAGAGCGCAGGCCAAAGTGTGGGCACACGTCAGCGAGGACGTCATGATCTCCAGTCGCCCTGCTGAGGTAGAAGATCGGGCTGTACCCGGGCATTGGGAGGGCGACCTGATCATCGGTCTGAACCGTTCTGCGATTGGAACTCTGGTCGAGCGCTCAACTCGATTTACCATGCTCGTCCATCTGCCTCGCGAGAAAGGTTATGGGCTAATTCCCCGCACGAAGAACGGCCCGGCGCTGGCTGGCTATGGGGCTGTTAGTATGGCCAACGCATTGAAAAAGTCGGTGACTGATCTTCCCATCGAGCTGTGGCGATCTTTGACCTGGGATCGTGGAAAGGAGCTGTCGGATCACGCTCGATTTACCATCGAGTCCGGAGTAAAAGTTTTCTTTGCTGATCCACATAGTCCATGGCAGCGCGGCACAAACGAAAATACGAACGGCCTTCTACGGCAATACTTCCCGAAAGGCACTGACCTTTCTCGTTGGAGTGCCCAAGAAATACAGGCGGTAGCTCACGTACTTAACACTAGACCTCGAAAAACACTCGGCTGGAAAACACCTGCCGAAGCACTGGATGAGTATCTAAAGTCTGTACAACAACCCAGTGTTGCGACGACCGGTTGAATCCGCC
>NZ_LKBY01000167.1:0-5191 GCF_002699915.1 Pseudomonas sp. ICMP 8385
CTCGTCGAATTGATTGTTTTTTGATCATTTGGCGAGTTTAAAAGTTGCGCTAGGTGGTATGCCGGGGAAATACATGGCTACTTCAGACCATCCCTAGGCAGGAAAGAGGCTGCCCTAGAAGCTCTCAAGGAAACCAACGACAAAGTCCCATACTTTGCCCAAGCGTGGGCAAAACGGGGCAGCTTGGAGCTTGATCTGGGGGCTCCTGAGGAAGCAGCAAGCTCGTTCGAGACTGCACTTAACTGTGACAATGAGGAGATTGAGGCGCTACGAGGGCTTGCTCATATCTACGGACAGAACAATGACACTGAGAAGCGAGCGGAAGAAATTCTAGTACTCACCAAGCTCGATGAACTTGAGAGTCTCAGTCCATGGCACCTGAATCGATTAGGCATCCTACATTTCCTCAACAACCATGGCTTTGATGCCATCAAATACTGGTCGCGCAACGCGCACCAAAGCGATGACACCGCATCGCTTTTCAACCTGGGCCTCGCCTACAACTTGGATGACGTGTCCCAAGACGTTGATGCCGTTGACTGTTGGCGCTTGGTCATGCGCAAAGACGAGTCTAACGAAAAGGCGCCAAACCGCATCCTGTCTGTCAAGGCTCCACTTTTGGATTTGGCTCGCAAGGTTCAATCGTCCCGAAAGTCACTCTGCCAGGCGGAAGATCAGTGGTACTCGATCTACATCAACCCTTTCCAGCTCCTGAATTGCCCGAAAGACTTCGATTTCGGTGATCTTGAACCCAAGGTTGTCCAAAAATGGAAAAAGACGTTACTTCAGGAAATTGAGCTTGAGGAGGGAAAACTACATTGGATGCCTGGGCTAACTGTCGATCGTTCAAAGGCGATTGAGTTAGCGGAAAAGCTGTCCGACATAGAGGTCGCCTCCCATCACTGGGAAGTATATAAGTGCAAACCTCTTCTGGAGTTTTTGTCAAAAGGCGATATCAACCATTTCCTTCTGGACGAAGAGTGGTCGCCCCTCGATTTTATCGAGCGAGTGAGTGTTTCCGAAGCGCTCAGGGAGTGGTTAAGCGATCCATTTTCAGCACAGTACGACCGCATTTTTAATAAGGCCGTTGCAGCCCGGGATGTGCCCGTCATTGAAGCATTGCTCGATGGCCGTCGCTGGGTCATGCCCTCCTATGCCGATCGCTGCTTTGAAAACGCATTACGAGAAGCGGACTCCATATTGATCCCGCTACGGGAGCTCAAGAATCGGGCAGAGGCTATTAAAGTAACGGTCAAACAGATCGATGAGGTTCTGGAGACGCACAAAATCATCAGCATCCTGAATCTGCTGCCGCCCTACTTCCGCAACTTGCAAAATGAAGCGGTAGGTTTGGTCAGAAGCATTGCCATTGATGCGCACAACGTCCATGAAGACTCGGAACTTTCTTTGGCGATTATTGAGAAAAGTAAAGAGTTTTCCTTCAAGTCCATTGAGCTCACACAGCGTTTGAAAGAAGACTTCGAAGCCATCTCGGAGATGATCAAAAAGCAACGAGAGCACGAGTCTCACTTGACCTTCGGGAATGCTCGCCACTGGAAAATTACGAAGGAAGGCGTTTCCGATAACGGTGACCTGTGCCCAGCGAATGAGATCCGAGCCTTACGCTGGGGAATAATGGTCGAGCAAAATGGCTCACATAACTATCTATTCGCCGCTAAGCGGCGGACTGGAAAGGAGTACATGCTTACATGGACATCTTCCGACCGCGACAAACAGGATGAGCTGTTCGAAAAGCTCGTCAATGCCGCGTTTCACTACATCATTCCCGACGTGATGGAAAACCTCCTCGGCGAGCTAAAACGTGGCGGAACCCTGACAGTTGGTCCGATCCAGATCACACAAAATGGCATGAGCTTCGAATCAAAATGGCTGATTTTCACCAGCCAAAATCAAGTGCCTTGGAGTGGGATAGATGTCGTGCTTCAGAATGGCTCAGCCATAGTAGTAGATAAAATCAGAGGAAAGAAGTCTCTCCCTATCAGCTTACGTGACGTTCCAAACGCCATGTTGCTCCGATTATTTCCAATGTCATTCAACTGCGATTAAGGATAGTCATGTCCATTCCCCCGCCAATTGAAATACCACGCTGGACGCTTGTCGTACTGAACAGCCTTTATGAAATAGAACGCAAGCTGGAAGTTCACGGCGACCCTGGACACGCTAAACGCAACGTTGACCGAATCAAGGAGGAATTCGAACAGCAGTCCTTGATTATCGAGGATCCGCTGGGACAGCCCTTCAAAGAGACACGCACGGACCTCGAAGCCACCATTGTCGGAGCAGGCATTGAGAATCTGGTAGTCACTGAGGTCATCAAGCCTGTGATTAGGCTGGTAAATGGCCCGGTTTCACGGGTTGTGCAAAAAGGGATCGTTGTAGTACAGAGCAAGGAGGAGGTATCACAATGACAAAGATGATCAATTTCGGGATTGACCTGGGAACCAGCAACTCGCTGATCGCTAAATTTGACAAAGGGTCAGTCGAGGTATTCAAGAATCCCAACGGCTTCAAGGAAACACTCCCGTCGATCGTAGGCTTCCGAAATGACCGGATCATGGTAGGTGACCAGGCTCGCACGTATGCCGAAAAGGACCCGAAGAGCGTTGCCAGCCGCTTCAAGCGAAAGATGGGCACTACAGAAACCATCAAGATTCAGTCACTGAATGCATCCAAGACTCCGATCGAGCTTTCTGCTTTTGTTCTCAAGGAGCTAAAGGGATTTGTACATTCCGGCGAAGCAGTCGAAGCTGCGGTAATCACCATACCCGCCTCATTTGATACGGTGCAGTCAAACGCCACCAAGGACGCAGGAATATCAGCCGGCTTCAAGCACGTTGTCCTGCTACAAGAGCCGATTGCAGCTAGTTTGGCGTATGCGAACAAGGAAAAGAGCGACGACCTTCGGAACAGCCAATGGATTGTTTATGACCTGGGCGGCGGTACCTTTGACGTAGCATTGGTCAAGATTGTCGAAGGGGAGTTAACGGTGGTTGATCACGAAGGTGATAACTATTTAGGTGGATCTGACTTTGACTCGATGATCGTTGAGAGGATCCTTGTTCCGGAGATCAACCGCCGCGGAAAGTTCGAAGACCTTCTTGCTCAAATGAAAAGCGAAAAAGGCAAATACAACAAGCTTTGGACTGTCTTGCTGCACAAGGCGGAGGAAGCCAAGATCGAATTGAGCACCAAGGCATCGGCGGAAATCGATCTGGGCATGATTCGTGACCTCGTGGATGACGAGGGCAATGCCATTGACACCATCCTGAATATCACTCGCTCTGAATTCGAAAATGTCATCAAGGACGCAGTGGATGGCACTGTCGATATGATGAAAAAAATTCTGACGCGCAACTCCCTGCAATCGAGTGATCTCAAGTTCATCTTGATGGTGGGTGGCTCGACCTACAGCCCCTACGTTCGCAAGCGCGTCGAGGAGATGATGAACATCCCGGTCAATACATCGATTGATCCGACCAGCGCGATTACCATCGGAGCTGCTTACTTTGCGGGCAGCAAGGAATTCAAGCAGGAAGGCGCTGCGCCGAAAGCCCAGACGAACTCACAAATCAAGTTTCGTGCTGTTTACAACCGCAACTCTCAGGAAAGCGAAGAAACCTTTACCGCCAAGGTTGAAGGAAATACCGCCGGTCTGTTCTATAGAATCTCAAATGACGACGGCTCCTTTGACAGTGGTCTGAAGCCCCTCACGACCCGTATCGCTGAAGATCTTCCGCTGCGCGAAGGATCCTTCAATCTATTCACCTTCAAGATCCTTGACGGCCAGAACAACATCATCGATGTTGGCTTTGATTCGATCCAGATTGCACAGGGGCGCTACAGCGTCGCCGGTCAGATGCTTCCAGAAGATATTTGCCTAGTTAAGGACGATCGTTCTACCAAGGACACACGACTCGACCTTGTTTTTGCTAAGAACTGCGTACTACCTACCAAAGGGAAGCGCACCGTTGAGATCGCCAAGACCATCGTCAAAGGCTCTCGCGACGCCATCACCATCATGGTCGTTGAAGGACCATCCGAAAAACATTCATCGACCAATAAGCCGATTGGAATATTGGCTATCACCGGTGAGCAAATTAACCGTGACCTTCTTCGCGGCACAGAGGTGGATCTGACCTTCGAAATGTCGGAGTCACGAGATTTGACGGTGTCCGCCTACCTTAACGGTACGGGACAGGAGTTCTCTCAGGTCTTCAAGGGCCAGGCCCGCCACGTCGATACCCGCCTGTTGGCCACCGAGGTGCTTCAGCTCGAAACGAAGATCCAGACAGAGATTGAGGACGCTCAGGCGAACCACAACCATGATGGCGCAGCTAAGTTGGAGAAACTGAATGACGAACTCCAGTCGCTTATCGTTGAGAGCGCATCGCTTTCTAGCGATGACGTGACCGACGATCGCTTCAAGCTCGAAGACAAGAAGTGCAAGATTGCTCAAGGGATTTTTGAGCTGACAGCATCCAAGCGGATCGATGCTGCAAAAGCAAACTATCTCCAGGTCAAGTCCGATACGGCCTCCATGGTTCAAGAGTCGGGCAACGATCGCGAGCGGCATCAGCTGAAGGAAATCCTGGCCCGAGAGGAGTTGCATATCCACTCAACCAACCCAGAGCGTATCGACGCTGCGACGAGCGAATTGCAGCGACTTCACTTCCAAATCCTAGCTCGCCAGCCCGACTTCCTAGTTGGTATGTTCCAGCACCTGGAAGAGATACGGCCGACCATGAACGATCAAGCGCAGGCCAAGCAACTTATCGACCATGGACGCCGGCTGGTTGCGACCAAGAACTGGGACGATTTGCGTGATGTAAATGGTCAATTGTGGATGCTTGTTCCCGATACCGAGCGCGCAGAGGAAGACGTGCGACTCTATACCGGTATCGTTTAAGCAACGCCGTTTGCGGCGGGTCTTCACCGGCCCGTCGCTCCACCACGAAGCACTATAAGCCCTCTTGCCTTCGCCCGTTCCGGGCTGCGCGCCCAGGCGAAGCGCTTAGCGTACGATTTATTCCGTCTTCTCTATCGTCCCCAAGTTGGAATGTAAGCGGCCGGCGAACACACCGTATGCGTCCGGCCAACACACCTTCCTGACCCCGACGCCAAAGGCGATGGTGTCCACCTAATTTAAGTGGACACCATTTCTAGCCTTTTA
>NZ_LKBY01000168.1:0-171958 GCF_002699915.1 Pseudomonas sp. ICMP 8385
CAAGCCCGCTTGTGTCTTGATCTGGGAATAAACTCTGAGGTGAGAGGGGTGGATGGCAAGCTGTAAGTCCGCAGTGCTAGAAGCACGAGTGGGAGCAAAGCTGCCATCCACCTTTCCACTCTGGCCCATAAGCCCGAACAGTTGAACGAGCGCCACTCGAATCACAAGCGTGGGCTAAGCCAGAGTGCTCTCACTCCTGAGTGTAAGAGGGTTTTGCCATGATTTCCTGGGTCGGCATCGATATATCCAAATCAAATCTTGTTGTCTGGGTTCAACCTCAGGGCGAAGGATTTGAGGTTTCAAACCTTTCTGAAGGCTTTGCTGAACTGATCAAACGCTTAAATATCCAAATCAAATCTTGTTGTCTGGGTTCAACCTCAGGGCGAAGGATTTGAGGTTTCAAACCTTTCTGAAGGCTTTGCTGAACTGATCAAACGCTTAGGATGCTTCGAGGTTGGCCGGGTGTTGCTTGAGGCTACGGGAGGCTATGAGCGCCAGGTTATGGCAGCGCTTCAGGAGGCAAATTTCAACGTACTCCGGANGGGTGTTGCTTGAGGCTACGGGAGGCTATGAGCGCCAGGTTATGGCAGCGCTTCAGGAGGCAAATTTCAACGTACTCCGGATCAATCCTCGCCGGGCCAGAGCCTTTGCCGTGGCAATGGGCAAGACGGCTAAAACTGATCCGATTGATGCGGCTGTTCTGGCCGATTTCGCCGAAGTTCTTCATAGCCAGAGCCTTTGCCGTGGCAATGGGCAAGACGGCTAAAACTGATCCGATTGATGCGGCTGTTCTGGCCGATTTCGCCGAAGTTCTTCATGGGTCTCGTGAAAAACGCATTTCGCCTGAGCGTGAGGCGCTGCGTGAACTGATTCAGTTGCGCGAGCACTTCGTTCAGCAGCGCGACGATAACAAGCGTCGGCTTCAGCAAGCCCAGTTGCCAGCGGTTGTCACGGCCACCCAAGACCATATTCGCTACCTAAAAACGCAGATTAAGGCACTTGAAAAATACATCACTCACAGCATGCTTGAGCTCGACGCGGAAAAAGCCAACCGACTTATGTCTGTGAAAGGCATTGGCATGGTGGCTGCTGCCAGTTTGCTGGTTTACCTGCCGGAGCTCGGTGAGCTTGATCGCAGGGAAGTTGCGGCCCTGGCGGGAATCGCGCCGTATAACGACGACAGTGGAAATCACAACGGAAAACGGCAAATTTACGGAGGAAGAGGCCGCGTACGACATGCGTTGTACATGTCTAGCTGGGTTGTGATCCGCTATCAAGCTGACTTCAAAACACGGCAAATTTACGGAGGAAGAGGCCGCGTACGACATGCGTTGTACATGTCTAGCTGGGTTGTGATCCGCTATCAAGCTGACTTCAAAACTCGCTACGAGGCTCTGCGCGAGAGAGGCAAGAGCGCGAAAGTCGCGCTCATTGCCTGCATGCGGATACTGCTTATCAGACTGAATGCCATGCTGCGTGACGGCACCGAATGGAGGATTGCCTGCATGCGGATACTGCTTATCAGACTGAATGCCATGCTGCGTGACGGCACCGAATGGAGGTGACGAATGGCATGTTGAAGACAGTTGCTCCCACATTTTTATCCGGTTTCGTCAGCCAGCTGCGGGGCAGAGCCGATCCGGGTCGTGGTCCGTATCCGCCCTTCCAGCCTACGCTTCAACCCCCGCGCCTCGATCACCAGCGTCGAGCCCTTGGCCGCATTGGCCCGCCCCCATTCCTCCAGCAACTCCAGGCACGAATGATCCACGTAACTCAGGTTATTGAGCGGCACATGCACCGTGGTCCCCGCCGGCACGCTCGCCAGCACCTGGGTCAAGGCAGGCACCTTGAGAAACGTCGCGGCACCAATCAGGCGCAACTCCATTTCACCGTCCTGGGGCAGGTCGATCAGGCTGACTTTCAAGCGTGAAGCCTTCCACGCCAGTTTCACCAGGGTCAGCCCGAAACCTACCAGTACGCCCGTCAGCAAGTCGGTCAAGATGATCGCCAGGGCCGTGGCCGCGTAGGTGAACATCGGCATCCGGCCATAACGCGCCAGGCCACGGAATGCCTTGAGGTCCACCAACTTGATCCCGGTGTATACCAGCACCCCCGCCAGGCTCGCCACCGGAATGCTTTGCAGCACGCTCGACAGCAACAGCACAAAGGCCAGCAGCCAGAGGCCATGGAACATCGCCGACAAGCGCGTGGTCGCCCCGGCCTGGACGTTGGCCGAACTGCGTACGATCACCCCGGTCATGGGCAACGCCCCCACCAGGCCGCAGAGCATGTTGCCTACACCCTGGGCGGACAATTCCTTGTCGAAGTCCGAGCGCTGGCCGTTGTGCATGCGGTCCACCGCCGCCGCCGAGAGCAACGTTTCGGCACTGGCGATAAAGGCCACCGCGAAGGCGGCGATCAACAGGCTGGGATCGGCCAGGTTCAGCAGGTCGCTGGGACGCAGCCAATCAATGGCATCGGCCAGGTTTTCCGGCACTTCCACACGCTTGACCTGCAAGGCCAACACCAGGCTGGTCACGGTCGCCAGGCCCACGCCCAGCAGCGCGCCCGGGACAAAGCGCAGTGTTTGCGGGCGGAACTTATCCCACAACCACATAACCAGAATCGTCGCCAACCCGAGCAGGCCGGCTTGCCAACCGAGCCCGCCACCCAGGCCGGGAATGGCCTGGGCCAGCGCAGCGGGGAAGGCCGCGAGGTTATCCAGCCCCGAGGGTTTGGGCACCCCATCGAGCATCACATGCACTTGCGACAGGACAATCAACACCCCAATCCCCGCCAACATGCCATAGACCACTGCCGGCGCCGTCACCCGGAACCAGCAGCCCAGGCGCAGGCGCCCGGCCACCAGTTGCAGAAAGCCCGCCAACAGCAGGATCGGCCCAAGCATCAGCATGCCGTGCTGGCGCACCAGCTCGAACACCAGCACCGCCAGGCCGGCCGCCGGGCCGCTGACTTGCAGGGGCGAGCCGGCCAGCCAGCCCACCACCAGGCCACCAATGATCCCGGTGATCAGGCCCTTGGCCGGTGGCATGCCCGAGGCAATGGCGATTCCCATGCATAGGGGCAGGGCCACCAGAAACACCACCACCGAAGCCAACAGCTCCCGTGGCAGCACTGTTTTTAATTGAGCTGCACGCATAATGACTCTCCCGAGGCATTCGCCGGGCGTGGCAAGGCCTGGCTGCATCCATGGCAGCCATCGCGTTACCCGGCAGGGAATGTTTTAGAAGCGCGCTTTTGGCGTCGCCGAAGGGATCGGTAGCGAACCGTTCAACGGCAGGAACGTAGCCTGGTCCGCATCGTAGGCTTTGATCTCGCTGGTCTCGATGTTGTAGATCCAGCCATGGATAAACAGTTGACCATTGGCCATGCGCGAAGCCACAGAAGGGTGGGTGCGCAAGTGTTGCAACTGGGCGATGACGTTTTCTTCGGTCAGCACCTGCATGCTTTCGCCTTCGTTGGCGCAATCACAGTTGTCCTGGACCATGGTCTTGGCGACCTCGGCGTGGCGCAGCCAGGCTTTGACCGTGGGCATTTTTTCCAGGCTCTGGGGGTTGAGCACCGCCCGCATCGCACCACAATCGGAGTGGCCACAGACAATAATGTGCTGCACGCCCAGGGCCAGCACCGCGTACTCGATGGCCGTGGACACACCACCGTTCATCTGCCCATAGGGCGGCACGACGTTACCCACGTTACGGGTGACGAACAGATCGCCCGGGGAGCTTTGGGTAATCAGTTCGGGAACAATGCGCGAGTCGGCACAGGTGATAAACATCGCCCGTGGGCTCTGGGCCGTGGCGAGCTTTTTGAAGAGTTCTTCCTGCTGGGGAAAGATCTCGTTATGGAAATGCAAAAAACCATCAACAATGTGTTGCAGCGCTGCATCGGCGGACTCCGCCTCGTGGGGGGCTGAAGCCGACGCAGCCAACGGCTGTTTATCCTTGTCACTCATGATTCATCCTCGCGGGGAGTTTTGCAGTTCAGGTCGACGCGCATAGCAGGGGAAACCACACAAAAAAGTGTCCCGCCTGCACCGCCGCCCCATCAGTCACTCGATGAACAAAGTACCTGCCGAAACTTAACTCAAACTGAATGAACCGCTCTATTTCGCGGGTTTCAGTGATGTCAAATCGCGACCACCCTGACAAGGCAACGCATATATTTGTGTCAGTCTACAACAAAGCCAGTTGCCTGCCGGGCGGGCAGAATGCACTGCAATCAAGATTGAACCCCTCCCGATGCTTGAGCCCCAAGCGCTTGATCGCTTTGGCAAATCGTTGTGCCAGCAAATCGGCAAACGGCCCCTCACCGCGCATACGTACACCAAAGCGGCTGTCATAGACTTCGCCACCGCGCACCTGACGCACCAGGCTCATCACATGGGCCGCCCGTTGCGGGTAATGGGCCGCCAGCCACTCCTCGAACAGCGGCGCCACCTCAAGGGGCAGGCGCAGCATCATATAGGCCGCGCTCTGCGCCCCGGCAGCATGGGCTTCGGCCAGCAGGCTTTCCAGTTCGCTGTCGTTGATCATCGGAATCATCGGCGAACACAGCACGCCCACCGGGATACCCGCCCCGCGCATCACCCGGATCGCCCGCAGCCGCGCCTTGGGCGCCGCCGTCCGGGGCTCCAGGATGCGCTTGAGCTCATCGTCCAGGCTGGTGAGGCTGATCATCACCGCCACCAGCCGCTGGCGGGCCAGCGCCGTGAGCAGGTCAAGGTCACGCAGGATCAGCGAGCCCTTGGTCACGATGGTCACCGGGTGGCGATAGCGCAGCAGCACTTCCAGGATCTGCCGGGTGATCGTGTATTCACGTTCGATGGGTTGGTAGGGGTCCGTGTTGGAACCCAGGTTGATCGGCGCGCACACATAGCCGGGCTTGGACAGTTGTTGCTCCAGCACCTGGGCGGCGTTGCTCTTGGCGATCAGTCTGGTTTCAAAGTCCAGGCCCGGGGACATGTCCCAATAGGCATGGCTGGGCCGCGCATAACAATAAATGCACCTGTGCTACGCTATAAGACACTCGAAAGCTCGGAGCGTCTAAAATGCAACGCAAATGCTACTCATACATACGTTTCAGTCATAAAAAGCAAGAGCTAGGCACTAGCTTCGCTAGACAGAGCGATATTCAGCATTTTGTTGATAAGCACAATCTTGTAGTAGATACGACCTTGGAAGATTTGGGCGTTTCAGCTTTTCGGGGTAAAAACTCTAAACAAGGTCAATTGGGTGATTTTATTGACTTGGTGGAGCAAGGGTTAATCGACCAAAATTCAATCCTACTAATTGAAAATTTCGACCGACTTTCAAGACAAAAAGTAATTAAATCAACACAGATTTTTCTTAACTTATTAAATAGAGGTATAGATATTGCTGTATTAGACACGGGAAAAATCTACTCAAAAGATACGCTTTTATCATCTGATTTTTTTATTGCAATAATTGAATTTGAACGAGCTAACGCAGAATCATCACGGAAAAGCGATTTTACAAGTTCTGCTTGGAATATTCATCGTGATGAAATGCGCAAGACCAAGGCTGTTAAAACCAAAAAAACACCATCTTGGATAGGTGTTTCCGGCGTCGTTAAAGCTCGACCAGGTGATGAACCAGCAAAGTTCTTTGTCATAGAAAATGAAGCTCGGAAAATTAGAAAAATTTTCGATTTAGCTTTATCAAAAGGTTTAAGCGAAACAGCAAGAACCGTTAATGATTGGCTTGGACCTGACGAAAAAAAATACTCAATCCATCAAATACAGTATTTACTAAAAAACAGAAAGGTTATTGGCGAACATCAACCCATGAAATTTCACGAAAGTGAAATGGGACAGATGAAGCTAATGCCAGAAGGTCCAACAATTCAAGACTATTACCCCTCAATTGTAGATAAAGCTATTTTTGAAGAAGTTCAAGAAAAAATATTGGGAAGAAAACCTTTCTCTGGACGATTCAATAAATCACGTTTGAATATTTTCCAAGGATTTATTACTTGTTATCATTGCGGCGGAACTGTTCGATTTATGGATAAATCAGGAACAAGCAGAGAAAACAAACAATACCTTGTTTGTACTAACAGCAAGACAGGAAAATGCACACTAGGTAAACGCCTCACCTACAACGCAAGTCAAGCAATGCAGTTTTTCTTTGAAAAAACGGACAGGCTAAATTTGTCCGAAATTTTTGAAAATGATGAAAATATTTTGCGTCTCAACAACTCAATCAAAGATGCTGAAAGAGCCTTAAAAAATACGAACCATCAGCTTGAACAGTTAAAGAAGCAAATCAGAGAAATGCTTCGCACTGGCAAACATATATCTGACACACTGAACGAAATGCTTATCGAGTTTGAAACGTTACAGCGTGAACAAACCAACACGCTCAAAAAGCTAAAAAATGAAAAAGAAACGTCAGTAGCACAGATTGAAGCATCTAAAAATTTCAACCAGGAAAATATTTTAGAGCTTCTCAATGACAAGAGTGATGAAGCAACACGAAAAAGAATTAATATTAACAATCATCTGAAACAGCTAATTGAGAATATCCAATTTTTTTGCCGTGGTTATTCAAAGAAAAACTCTATTACTGGCGTTGAAGATAAACGCTCCACTTTAACCCCCACAATGATAGTAAGATTTAAAAATGGAGCGGTGAGGGTTATTGTAGAAAGTGAGTTAATTAAGGACGTAGGTGAACAGTCAGGTGGTGCAGAACTTTATCTCCAAATCTTAGAAGATATGCATCAAAAAATGATTCTGAAATAGATACAGTGAGTCCTTTTAGTTGGACAATTGAAAATTGTCTAACCAAAAGGACTTCGATTCGAAAATGTTTCACGTGGAACTATTAAGCTTGTAACGTCTGCGATATGTAGGTCTTGTTACTTCCAAACCCTCTTTTTCAAGCTCTGAAACTTCTGCATCAATCATATTATCAACAAGCAGAATATTACTTTCATCAGCTTTATCACTTTCAACAATACGATTTGCTTTTTCCTCAACGTCTTGCCTGTTAATCAAAACATCAAGAGTCGAATCATTTCTTATGCTGTTCACCCAACAAATTAAACTCGATTTAAAATCATTAAACGCTTTTACGATGAAATTTAGTTTCGCTTTTTCAAGCATTATTTGAGATTTTTTATTGTCCAATTCAATCTCTTTAATCTCTAATTCTTTCAATTTTGTCTCTGCTTCTTTCTGTGCAAGAACCGCCACAGTCGTTACGTTCTGCGCTTCTAAAACGAGTTTTGAAGCGTTTTTAGCTTCTTCTTTTGCTTTGTCATACTCGTAACGTTGTGCAGTCTTACGTCTACCAATATTGACTCTCAAAGGCTTGTGGTGTGTATGATCGATATTACAATGCTTCAACACTGATTGATTAAACTGTAATTTCAATTTCGCTAAAACGTTCTTTCTATCTAAATCAGCCAATCTCTCCCCGGCAAAAATACGAGGTACAAGAAGGTTTAAGTGAGG
This sequence comes from Pseudomonas sp. ICMP 8385, assembly GCF_002699915.1. Classification (NCBI taxonomy): domain Bacteria; kingdom Pseudomonadati; phylum Pseudomonadota; class Gammaproteobacteria; order Pseudomonadales; family Pseudomonadaceae; genus Pseudomonas; species Pseudomonas sp. ICMP 8385. The sequence goes on from NZ_LKBY01000168.1 coordinate 7,502, forward strand.
ATTTGCCTGGTCGTGTATATTCAAAAAACACGCTCGACCAAAACGATTCACGTCTTCTTTAATCTCTAATTCTTTGTGAATTGTATTGACCAAATCTTTTGATATTCTTGTCCATTGTTCAGCCGTAGGCTGATGGGGTGGCGGTAATATGAAATTAAAAGATTGAGCAAAAGACTCAACTTTTCTACCGCCTTTTTTATTTTTTGCGTCAAATGTAATCGTTTCTTGAATAGTGTTATTAAGAAACGTATTTACGTCAGAGTTAAACAGTGCGTAGATAGTCGTGTTTTTATGATTCTTGTGCTTCGCACTTGCTAAATAACTAGCATATTCAGACAATCCAACATCTTTGTTTTTGACACGCTCGGTAGTTACAGTCCAGTTTTTAATACTCATATCGAACCTTCAAATCTTGTTCGACATGTCTTACAAACAATTGAAAATCTTGGAACTTCAAAGTCTATTTCTACATGCCATAGTAAACCATGCTTTGTTTTTTTCTTACAGCTTGTACAGGGTAAATATAGGTTATTCATTTTAGTTTAAAGTTGTTATGCTTTTATAATAACATATCGTAACAACGAAATTTCATAGTTGTTCATCCGAATAAATCGAGTTCAAGATAGGACAACCCTAGCGGGTTGACGGCTAGCGCCTTCCTACTTGCCGGGGATACCCCGGACCCAAAAGCAAAAACAAAGGCAAAGGCAAAGGCAAAGGCAAAGGCAAAGGCAAAGGCATAGAATCAAAATCGTCTAAAAGATTTATCTCTATGTGTTTTTAAAATCCGCTGTTTTTCAACAGTCGATTTTAAAGCCACTTTACGAGAAAAAAATAGACGTACAACGTCGTTCACAATAAAAACCAAAGCAAGACGTTCAGACATATTGCTACGTTCTTGACCAAGAAAAATTACTTTCTTAATTATTTCTTGCTCTTTATTTTTCGAACTTGATTTATATGTTTCGACAAGTTCAATCAGCAAAAGTAGTTGCTGAATATCATTTGCATTATTCAACAATACTTGAAATGCGCTGATAACTTTCAAGTCTCTAATCGAGCTAATGAGACTTTCTGCTTTTGCTCTAACTTCTATTTCATTCATAGTAATTTGTATTTTCTATTATTATACAATTACGATGCTCTAACTTACCTTTTAACCCCCCTTGCGGGGGGAAGGGGGGAGAAGGTAAATAACGGCAGTACCTGCCGCAAACGAAAACAATCTAAAATCTGTATGTCTGAACATCAACAGCCTTTTTTTCAGTTTCAGAATCAGAGATATAGAAAAAATCTTCATTACCCTGCCCAACAATTTTACGTTTTGATATTGATTCTTTGCAAACAGCTACGTCTTTTTCAACCCACAAAAAATCATAGTAATGCGTTATCTTGATTGGCGCGCCTTTCCCACCCTCGATGTATTTTCTATCTCTACAATCAGCTTCTGCATTTGCAATTGCTTGTTTTTTAGCAATTGCTGCTTTTGCATAAGCTTCTTTTTGTGCTTTTTGCTGTGCAAGCTCTACTTGTCGCTTTTGAATCTCTTGTACATTAACTTTTCTATCTTCGCCGGACTGGTGCAAAAAGATAAAGACCAAACACAGTATGACGAAAACCCCAAATCCATTATCGCCGTTCATAGATTCAACATCTTCTTTATATTTTCATCAGAAACATTACTACGCTTTAGATTCTCAATTCTTTCTTTATCTAATGAGCTTGATAAGCCCTTTGTGCAAAAATTGGAATTAAAATAAATATGCCCGTTGTCTATAAGTACTTTTTTAGCAATAAGAACTTTCCACGCTCTATTAACAGCGCTTTTATCAAGTTTTAAATCTTTTGCAATTGTTGATTGTTTAAGACTTACTAAATTTCCATAATCCATCATTTTGAGAATATAAATTACGACTTTGAATTCAGTGGGTTTTAAATCAAGCTGTAAAAGATTTTCTGCAAAAACTATAAAGAACTGCCCCAAAATCACTTTTGGTTTATTTTTCTTCACATTTACATTGACACTAATATCGGCTTGCTCTTCGCTTAACAAGTCATTAACTGCTTCTAATGTTTTATCATTCAACTCTTTCTTTAAAAGCTCTTTTTGTAAAGCGCCGATACTTCCATCATCATCATTTTCTATTTCTAAACCGCCCATCGAATCATTCATTAATGCACCATATATTATGTTTATATAAATAGAGTAACATTTGAATTAATAAAAAGTAGACGTAAGTGAGAAATAATTGTTTTTTTTGAGAAAACTCTCTCAAAGCTTTATTTCTAGGTGAAATAGCCATTTTTAATAGTTGATTAAATCGTCAACTCTGGTTGATTAAATCGTCAACTTGCAGTTGATTAAAAAATCAACTTCGGTTGATTAAATCATCAACTTATATTTCTTGTAAGTATTGATTTTATTGGCATTGAGAGGTTCTTAAGATGTAAGACTTTAATAAGACCTTTAAGAGATGGGGTAATTTACTATGCAAATTGGATATAAAAGTGCTTTAACTAAACAGTAGCATTTTATTTTTTAAATTTTAATTGAATTGAAAATATCTTGAATTTTTTAGTTGTTTCCTATGCGGCAGGTACTGCCGTTATTTACTTTTATGTTTTGTGAAATCCCCCCCAAACCCCCCGGTTGGGGGCCAAAAGCCTTAAAAGCGATAAAAGCTATTCGGCTAGCCCTGCTGGATGATTCACCCATCTCTATGACCGTCGTGGTAAGCCCTACGGGCGACGGTCAAGGGGCAACCCGTGCCCAGACAGCGCCCACGACTACGCGTCGCTTGGGCGTGGGTCTTATCGCAGAATATATACAACCGTGCTCACAGCCCCGGTAAGGGTTGATGGAGCGGTCGAATGGCAGGTCCGGCGAGGTGTTGCGGGTGATGATGGTCTTCGCCGTCTCGATACGCACTTCGGTGCCCTGGGTTGGCGGTACTTCCTGATACCAGCCGTCGTCCTCGGCCACACTGACCGTGGGCGCGAAACGATTGTGCAGGTTGGTGGCGGTGCCTCGCCCGCGTGGTGGCATGGTGATAGACATGAAGATAGCCCCAATACTGTATATAAAAACAGTATTCGAGATTTCGCAGTGTGTACAGGGCCAACAGACGATTGGCGTGCGACCTTGGATATATATCCACCTGTCATCTCTGACAGTAGAAGCCATTGGCTCGCCAACGTACGGTAATCACGTCAGCCCACATCCGAGGCGTGAAACCATCATGACCCCCCATGAAATAACCAAAAGCATCATGGTCACCATTAACAAAGATGCGGCCGTGATTGAGTTCATAACCACAACGATGAACCCAGAAACGTTCTTACCGCAAATCCAGAGCTCATATGGCGTGCGTGTCTCGAAGAACCCTGCAACAGGGGAGTTCACAAAAGTCTCTGCCCATGGCGATATTGATCAAGACAACGACGTTGATGCTCAAGACAAAGCGCTGCTTATCGAACTTGCTACTGCCGCCTCAAAAATCAAACTGGATATGAGCAACTGAAACAGGCCCTGCGGGACGGCATTGGCACTGCCTGGCACCAATGCCGCCACCTGACTATGGCGCCTGCTTGCGCAGGTCGGCCACATCACCGGCCTTCACCGGCGCGCCCTGGTTACCCCAACTGCCACGGATGAAACTGACCACATCCGCCACTTCCTGATCCGACAGCCGCCAGGCAAAGGCCGGCATGGTGAAGGTAGAAGGCGCAGCGTGAGTGGCCGGCAGGGTGCCGCCATTCAACACAATGTTGATCAACGATGTGGCATCCGCCGTCTGCACCACCGGGTTGCCCGCCAGCGCCGGGAACACCCGGGTGTAGCCATGGCCATCGGTACGATGGCAGGCCGCGCAGTTATCGATGTACACCGCCGCGCCCGGCTGGCGGTCATCGCCTTTCCACAGCGCCTCGGCCACTTGCTTGTCGTATTGGTGCGGCTGATCCTTGGGGTCCACCGCCGGCAGGCTCTTGAGGTAGCGGGCGATAGCGTTCAGGTCGTCTTCAGACATGTACTGCATGCTGTGTACGACAACATCGCTCATACCGCCAAACACTGCGCTGCGATCACTGCGACCGGTCTTGAGAAACTGCACCAGTTGCTCTTCGCTCCAACTGCCCAGGCCATCCTTGTGGTCGCCGCGCAGGCTTTTGGCGATCCAGCCTTCCAGGGGCGTACTGCCGGACAGGAACGCCGCACCTTGCGACGCGCTCAAGGCCTTTTCCTGCATGGTCAGGGCCCGCGGGGTGTGGCAGGCGCCACAGTGGCCGAGGCCCTCCACCAGGTAGGCGCCCCGGCTGATCACCGGGTCGGCCCCGGCCGGGGCCTGATAGCCCGCCACCTCGGGCGCGAACAGCCAGCGCCATGCCGCCAAGGGCCAGCGCATGCTCAAGGGCCAGGGAATATCACTGTCCTGGTTCGCCTGGGCGACCGGTTCCACGCCGTTCATAAAGTAGGCATACAGCGCCTGCATATCGGTTTCGCTGACGCGTGCGTAAGACGGGTAGGGCATCGCCGGGTAAAGGGTACTACCGCTTTTGGCGACACCATGGCGCACGGCCTTATCGAAGTCTGCAAAGCTGTAGTCCCCCAGGCCGGTTTTGTCCGGGGTGATGTTGGTGGAGTAGATCACGCCGATCGGGGTTTCCATCGCCAGGCCACCGGCAAACGGCTTGCCGCCCTTGGCGGTATGGCAGGCCACGCAGTCACCGGCGCGGGCCAGGTATTCGCCCTGTTTGATCAGATCCGTTTGCGCGGCGCTCACCGAGCAACTGCTGAACAGGGCCAGGGTCGCGATAACAAATGCTTTCATGCTCGTCGCTCCTTATGCCTGAACCAGCGGGCCGGGATTTTTCAGGTACTGCTCGCGAATCGCCCGGGCCGACCAATAGGTCAGTGCCGCCACCAGGCCCGTAGGGTTGTAACCCAGGCCTTGTGGGAAAGCAGACGCCCCTGGGACAAACACGTTGTGCACATCCCAGCACTGCAGGTAGCGGTTCAATGCGCTGGTCTTCGGGTCGGTGCCCATGATCGCGCCACCGTTGAGGTGGGTGGTCTGGTAGGACGCGGTGTTGAAGTGCTCGCCGACTTTTTTGCCGAGCACGGCAATCGCCTTGGGGTTCATCGCTTCGGCGATCTTGCCCATTTTCTCGACCATGAAGCGGTTCATCTTGATGTCGTTTTCCTGCCAGTCGAAGGTCATGCGCAGCAGCGGCAAGCCGTAGGCATCGCGGTAAACCGGGTCCAGGTCGAGGTAGTTGCCCCGGTAGGATTGATGGGCACCGTGGGCATCCATCGACACCTGGTGGGTGTAGTAATCGGCCGTGGCGCGCTTCCACGCACTGCCCCAGGCCGGCGTGCCCGGTGGGTTGGAGGTGCCGGCAATCGGCCGGCTGCCCGCCTGGTTGACCCACATCGGCGAGCCGCCAACGAAGCCATGAGGACCATGGTCGAAGTTATCGGCGTTGAAGTCGTCCACCGCCACGCCATTGCCGCCGGCGCCGATAAAGTTGTTGGTGTGCACGTCTTTATCGAAGTAGGCCTTGATGGTGGCCATGTTCTGGTAGGCGAAGTTCTTGCCCACCACCCCTTCGCCGCTGATCGGGTCATAGGGTTTGCCGATGCCCGAGAGCAGCATCAGGCGCACGTTGTGGAACTGGAAGGCGCCGAGAATCACCAGGTCCGCCGGTTGCTCGATCTCGCGGCCCTGGGCGTCGATATAGGTCACGCCGGTGGCTTTGCGCTTGCTGCTGTCGAGATTGACCTTGAGCACGTGGGAATTTGGCCGCAGCTCAAAGTTCGGCACCTGGCGCAGGGCCGGCAGGATGTTCACGTTGGGCGAGGCCTTGGAGTACATGTAGCAGACATACCCACTGCAAAACCCGCAGAAGTTGCACGGGCCCATCTGCGCGCCATAGGGGTTGGTGTAGGGCCCCGAGGTATTGGCCGAAGGCAGGTTGTAGGGTTTGTAGCCCACGGCAGTGGCGGCCTGCTGAAACAGCTGCGCCGAGTAGGTATTTTTCTGCGACTCCAGTGGGAAATGGCTGGAACGATCCGGCGCATAAGGGTTGCCGCCCTTGCCTTCACCCACCAGTTGGCCCTTCACGGTCCAGGCCTGGCCAGAGGTGCCGAAGACCTTTTCGGCATAGTCAAAGAACGGTTCCAGTTCTTCGTAGCTGACGCCGAAGTCCTGGATGGTCATGTCCTTGGGAATGAAGTGTTTGCCGTAGCGCTCTTCGTAGTGGCTGCGCATGCGCAATTCGATGGGGTCCACCCGAAAATGCACGCCCGACCAATGCAGGCCCGCGCCGCCCACGCCATTGCCCGGCAGGAAGGCACCCAACTGCCGGTTGGGCAAGGCAATGTCATTCATGCTATGGCGAATGGTCACGGTTTCTTTGGAAATGTCCTGGAACAGCTTTTTGCGCACGCTGTAGGTCAGTTCATCGATCACTTGTGGGTAATTGCCGTCCGGGTAGGTGTCCTGCATCGGGCCGCGCTCCAGCGCTACCACGTGCAAGCCGGCTTCCGTCAGCTCTTTGGCCATGATCGCGCCAGTCCAGCCAAAGCCAACGATGACTGCATCGACTTTCTTCATGATGGTCGCCACGTTTATGCCCTCTCGCCACGGATGGAAACAGCCGGGAAGGGGTATTGCTCGTTGCGTTCCACCCAATCCATAAAATCGGCGCGGGCGCCGGGGAAGCCGATCATGGTCCAGCCAACCATGCCTTTGTTGCCGCCGTGGATCGGGTCGCAGAAGAACCCTTCCTTGGTGTTTTGCAGCAACAGGTTGAAGAAAATCTTCGGTGGAACCGCCGCGAAATGCTCGCCGGTTTCAGCACCGCCTGCCTCCAGGCGGCGCAGCAGATCATCCTGGGTAGCGCTGTCTTGCCCAGCAAATGCTTTACCGTTGAACGCTTTCGACCAGGCATCCGTGGCGGCAATACCCAGGCGATAGATCTCCTTGGGCACCAGTTTGCTCTGCCAGCCCATCTCGGGCGGAGCGTCGGCATTGAACGGGCCTTGCATAAACCACAGGGCGCCACTGGCGTAGGGGGTGTTCATCTGCCGGTCGATGTATTCCGGCGCGCCGGCTTCCAGGGCACCTGGGCCTTGGGCATCGGCGGGGATCAAGCGCGCGACGGCGGCGTTGATAAACGCCCACTCCTCAGTGGTGAAGTAACTGGGCTCGTAGGCCTTTTCGCTAGCAGGCGCCTTGGCCGGGCTGGCCTGGGCAGGTTCGGGCGTGGCCATCAGCATCGAGCCGCCAAGGCCGGTGCTGGCAACCGTGACCACCGGGATCAAGGTCAAGGATTTGCGCAAAAAGTCACGCCGGGGGTTGTCTCGATCTTGATCAGACATGGTGGCACCTCATCATGTGGTCACGGGCTTGAGCAGTCGCTTCATGGAGCGGCTTGTCGTTGTGGATGTAATCAATGGTTACAAATGATAGCAGGCTAAGGAACGGGAGAATCGTTTCAGCCAGGAAATTCGAGAAATGCGCGCAAAAAAATGTAGGAGCGAACCTGTGTGGGAGCGGGCTTGCTCGCGAATGCGGTGTGTCAGCTAACAAAAATGTCGACTGATACAGCGCTATCGCGAGCAAGCCCGCTCCCACACAAGCTCGCTCCTACAGTGGTTAGCGTCGCTTCTTTAGTCTTTTTTCAGCTTCGGATTAGGGAAGAACTGCACCGCCTGCACCTTGGGGTCGGCCGCTGCTTTCAACGCCGAGGTATTGACCCGCGTGCCCAATTCCTTGGGCACCGACAACCCCTGGTCATTAAGCGTGTCGGTATAACCACAGGCCACGCACTCGCGATGCGGCACGCTATCTTCGGTCCACATCTTCAGCTTGTCCGGCTCGCTGCACGCCGGGCACACGGCGCCGGCGATAAATTGCTTTTTGGTGATCACAGGCACGTCACTCATGCTGCCGCGTCCTCACTCAGGCCGCTGTGGCGCAAGAGTGCGTCAATCGACGGTGCGCGTCCGCGGAAGTCGACGAACAGCACCATCGGTGCCTGGGAACCGCCACGGGCCAGGATCGCCTCGCGGAAGGCCCGGCCAGTTTGGGCATTGAGCACGCCGTCTTCTTCAAACTTGGAGAAGGCATCCGCCGACAGTACTTCAGCCCACTTGTAGCTGTAGTACCCCGCCGCGTAACCCCCGGCGAAAATATGCGCGAAGCTGTTGGGGAAGCGGTTGTAGGCCGGCGGGCGCATCACCGAGACTTCGTCGCGCACGCCTTCGAGCACCTGCGCCACGCTGCGGCCATCGCCGTGGGTGGCGTGCAACTCAAAGTCGAACAGCGAGAATTCCAGCTGGCGCACCATCATCAGGCCGGACTGGAAGTTCTTCGCCGCGAGCATTTTTTCCAGCAGGTCCTGGGGCAGGGCTTCGCCACTTTCGTAGTGACCGGAAATCAGCGCCAGGCCTTCCGGCTCCCAGCACCAGTTCTCCATGAACTGGCTCGGCAACTCCACCGCATCCCAGGCCACGCCGTTGATGCCGGATACACCGGCGTGTTCGACGCGGGTCAGCAGGTGGTGCAGGCCGTGGCCGAACTCATGGAACAGGGTGGTGACTTCATCGTGGGTCAGCAGGGCAGGCTTGCCGCTGTCGGCCGGGGTGAAGTTGCACACCAGGTTGGCCACCGGGCTTTGCAGCACGCCTTCGGCGGTGCGCCGGCGGTCACGGGCACCGTCCATCCAGGCGCCGCCACGCTTGTTGGCGCGGGCATACAGGTCGAAGAAGAAGCGGCCGACGTGCTGGCCGTTTTCCTTGATTTCAAACAGGCGAACATCCGGGTGCCAGGTGTCGAAGCCTTTCTGCTCGGCGATCTCGATGCCGTACAGGCGCTGGACGATAGCAAACAGGCCGCCGAGCACTTTGTCGATTGGGAAGTAGGCGCGCAGGGCTTCCTGGGACACGCTGTAGCGCTGTTCGCGCAGCTTTTCGCCGTAGAAACCACTGTCCCAGCTTTGCAGGTCGGCACAGCCTTGTTCGGCGGCGTAGGCCTTGAGCTGTTGCAGGTCCTGGGCGGCAAACGGTTTGCTGCGCTTGGCCAGGTCACGTAGGAAACCAAGTACCTGGTCGCTGGATTCGGCCATTTTGGTGGCCAGGCTCAGTTCGGAGAAGGAGGCGAAACCGAGCAGTTGGGCCAATTCCTGGCGCAGGTCGAGGATCTGTTCCATCACCGGGCCGTTATCGTTCTGACCGGCATTCGGGCCCTGGTCCGACGCACGGGTGCAGTAGGCCGCGTAGACTTCTTCGCGCAGGGCACGGTCGTGGGCGTAGGTCATCACCGCGTAGTAGCTGGGGAATTCCAGGCTGATCAACCAGCCGTCGAGGCCTTTGGCCTGGGCCGCAGCGGCCATTTGCGCCTTGGCCGAGTCGGTCAGGCCGGCGAGGGCGGCTTCGTCGGTGACGTGCTTGGTCCAGGCCTGGGTGGCGTCGAGCAGTTGGTTGGAGAACTTGCTGCCCAATTCGGAGAGTTTGCTCTGCACTTCGGCATAGCGCTTCTGCTGCTCGGGCGGCAGGTCGATGCCCGACAGACGGAAATCGCGCAGTGCGTGCTCCAGAATGGTTTTTTGCGCCACGTCGAAACCGGCCGCTTGCGGGCTGTTGGCCAGGGCCTCGAAGGCCTGGAACAGCTCGCGGTTCTGGCCCATCTCGGTGGAATAGGCGCTCAATGCCGGCAGGCAGGCCTCGTAGGCTTCGCGCAGTTCAGCGCTGTTGCACACGGCATTGAGGTGGCTGACCGGGCTCCAGGCGGCGCCCAGGCGGTCGTTGAGCTCGTCCATGGCCAGGACCAGGCCGGCCCATGTCGGATTTTTTCCCTGGCTTTGCAGGATACCTTCGATGGCGACGCGGTTGTCGGCCAGGATCTGTTCGATGGCTGGTTGGACGTGCTCGGCACGGATCGCCGAGAACGGCGGCAGGTCGTAGGACTGCAAAAGAGGGTTGTTCGCGCTCACGGTTGGCACCTTGGCTGAAGAAACAGGTAAGACAAAGATGGGGCCATCTTAATTACAATCAACGTCCACCGCAGCTATCAACCAAACAGAGAGAGGCTATCGTGACCCTTCGCACCTATCAGAATCACACGCCAACCCTCGGCGCCGGGGCTTTCGTCGATGCTTCGGCGGTGGTGATCGGCGATGTTCAAATCGGCGCCGACAGCTCGGTCTGGCCGCTGACGGTGATTCGCGGCGACATGCACCGTATCCGCATCGGTGCGCGCACCAGCGTGCAGGACGGCTGCGTGCTGCACATTACCCACGCCGGGCCGTTCAATCCTGACGGTTTCCCGCTGCTGATCGGCGACGATGTAACCATCGCCCATAAAGTCATGCTGCATGGCTGCACCGTGGGCAACCGCATCCTGATCGGCATGGGCAGCATTGTGATGGACGGCGCGGTGGTTGAGGACGATGTGATCATCGGTGCCGGCAGCCTGGTGCCGCCGGGCAAGAAACTTGAAAGCGGCTTTTTGTATGTGGGCAGCCCGGTTAAACAAATTCGTGCACTTTCTGACAAGGAACGCGCCTTTTTCACCTACAGCGCCGCGAACTACGTGAAGCTCAAGGACCTGCACCTGGCAGAGGGGTTCGCCCAATGACCCTGGATTACCAGACGGTCCTGTTTGACCTGGACGGCACCCTGACCGACCCACGGGAAGGCATCACCCGCTCGATCCAGTACGCCCTGGCCAAGCTGGGCATCGATGAGCCGGACCTGACCAAGCTTGAACACTTTATCGGCCCGCCGTTGCTGCAGGCCTTTATGCAGTTCTACGACTTCGACGAGGCGCGGGCCTGGGAAGCGGTGAACTTCTATCGCGAGCGCTTCAAGGTCACCGGGCTCTATGAAAACCGGGTATTCGACGGGGTCATACCCTTGCTGGAAGCGTTGAACGGCCAGGGGCGCCAGCTGTATGTGGCCACCTCCAAGCCGTGGGAATTTGCCCGGGAGATCGCCCGGCATTTCGATTTCGCCAAGCACTTCAAGGTGATCTACGGCAGCGAGCTGGACGGCACGCGCACCAACAAAGTCGAGTTGATCGCCCATTTGATGCGTAAGGAAGGCATGGACCCGGCCACCACCTTGATGATCGGCGACCGCAAGCACGACCTGATCGGCGCACGCAGCAATGGCCTGGATGCGGCGGCAGTGGGGTATGGGTTTGGCAGCTTTGCAGAGTTGAGTGCCGAAGCGCCGCGCTGGCATTTTGAGACACTGGAGGAGATGCATCAGGCGTTTTTGCGGCGGGCTTGAGATGGCTATCGCTGGCAAGCCCGCTCCCACATTTTGATGTGTAAACACCGACCAATGTGGGAGCTGGCTTGCCAGCGATGAGACCCTAAAGGTCGCCACCGACCAACTGCCGCAACGCCAGTTTGCGCTGCTCCACAGGCAGCCTTCCCAATTGCTCCACGGCACCGTAGAACTTCAGCCAATCCCCGCCCTCCCGGTGAAACAATGCCGCAAACGCCGGCACCCACTGGTCATACAAACCAAATGGCAGCAAGCGCGCATTGTTCATCGGCTGATTGATCCAGGCGTCATAACGCGGGTCACCGGCCCACTGGCTGTCACGCAAGTGCCGATAATCACGGCGCAAGCGCTCGAACTCGGCCGCCTTGGCCTGGCGCATGGCATCTGCGGCCAACGGCTGCGCATACAGGCGCTCCAGGCGGCTGCGGGTGTCGAGGATCAGTTGGATAAATTGGTCGCGCTGCTTCAAGGTCGACTCGCTCGCAGGCGCAAGACCGCGGACCGCGCGCCATTGTCGGGTGCCTTCCTGTTCGACAAAGGTGGCAAACGACTCATTGAACTCGGTGTCGTCCTTCACATAAAAGCGCTGGTGCGCCAGCTCGTGAAAAATCACCGTGGCCAGGCGCTCTTCACCCCAGCGCATCATCGAACTCATGATCGGATCATTGAACCAGCCCAGGGTGGAATAAGCCTCGACCCCGCCAATCGACACATCCATGCCACGCCGTTGCAACAGCGCGGCCTCGCCCCGTGCCGCACCTTGAGTGTAATAACCGCGGTAGGCCACGCACCCGGCGATCGGAAAGCAATGGTTCTGGGGCAGCAAGGAAAATTCCGATGTAGCGAAGACATTCCAGACGACGTATGGCCGGCCGATATCGGCGTACAGGCGATAGCTCTGGTTGTCGGGCAGGTGCAGTTGTTGACTGGCGAAGGTGCGCGCTTTCTGGGATTGCGCCAGGTGATCGCGCAACACTTGCGGCCGCGCCGGATCGGCAATCACTGCGGCCACCGGTTCCCGCGCTCGCAGCAACTGCCATTGGCCGCTGGCCAGTTGGCTGTAATAGCTGACACTGGAGCAACCGCCGAGCAGCAGACACGTCAGCCCCGCCAATAAACGCCACATCATTTCAAACCGCTCCACCGTCATCGGCCTGCCAGACTAACTGCCTGGCAGGGGTTATGCTCATACCATTCCTACGGTTGAGTACCCGTTATGCGTCAGCTCCTGCTTCCCCTCGCGGCGATATTTCTCAGCGCCTGCGCCTCCACACCGATCCCGCCGGCAGACCCGCAACAGGCCTGGGTCGATTTCGCCACCCCGACGCCGGGCGCCAAACTGGTCATGGCGCAGCGCCTGGACGGTAAGGCCCTCGACGATGGGCGCTACTTCCAGGTGCCACCGGGCAGCCATGAGTTGATGGTGCGTTTTGACTTTGAAGTGTATGCCGGCGCCGGCCTGGGTGGCGGGCTGAACCAGCCCCAGGAGCGCACCTGTTTTATCACCCTGCAATACGACCAGTTCCAGGCCGGCCAACGCTACCGCCTGGAAGGGCGCTCGCTGGGCTTCACCCCGAATATCCGCCTGTATAACGCCCAGCGTCAGTTGCTGGCCGAGGAACGCAGCGTCAACTGCATTCCCTGATCAGTCATCGTTGCGCTGGTAGATGATGCGCTTGGTGCCGTTTTCGCAAGAGCCGACGATCATGGCTTCGTCATGATTCTTGGCTTCTTCGGCGGTGATGATTTCCAGGGTGTAGGAGGGGATTGCCTTGGCCTGCAGGCCGACTTCAATCTCTTTCCTGAGCTCTTCACAGTCTTTCGGCGCGGCCAGGGCCGATGTGGCCAAAGCACTGCAAATAATCGCCAAGGCAAAACGTTTCATGGGTGACGCTCCCTAAATGCATCGCGCACGGGTGTGCGCTCACGTTGCAATCGACTATTCGACCACATTTGCACAAGGCGAGTTCTGATTTAATGCCCTTGGCTCACGACTTCCCTGTGCAGGCTCATTGGCCTTTCAAACAACATTTTCGATTTTGTAGGCCGTACGCAAGGGTTCGCCCATCTCCTCACGAAGGCCGTTCTCCGTGAAAGGCTTTGGATTGGTGAATGTAGGCGGCGTAGATGGGTCTCTGTCGAAATCGAATGACTCGTTTGTCTGTAGCCCGACGGCTTGACGCTCCATATTGTCCTCCAAGCCAGTGGCGCTATCATTTACCCTGGTTTGGCCTTCTAACTTACTTTTGTTTACCCAATTAAAACCGTGCGACAGTTCATGCTGTAAAACACTGATTGGAAATGACTGATGCACGGTATCTATAAAGGAAGGATTAAAGCCCAGTTCCCGGGAAAAGAAGTTCCCGTTATCCGTCTCTAGCTCCTTGATCTTAATGATCTGATTTTCCGGCTGCCGCCTGTTTTTCTCTTTGTTGGTTTCAACCCCCTCCGAATCGAGCTTGGGCATGGTGTTACGTTGGAAAGCCGCATCCAATTCCGCTAACAGTTGTTGCCCGATCGGTGAAAGCCGGAGCAACTCAAGATCATCTTCGACCCGCTGTCTGAATTCAGGGCGCCCCGTAACCTTCAACCCCTCATGCCCTACATCGGAATAGCTGACGCCTACCAACTTAGATCCAGGGTCGCGCTGTACAACATCCTCTTTCTTGGCAAATATAGTATCTGCATCATTGAGTGAGACAACCCTATTATTGCCTTTGCCGGTATAAATATGGCTACCGCCATAACTTGTCATCGCATTATCACCCATACCGCCGTGCATGATAGTGCGCCCGCTTATTGCGTACATTTCATCATCACCACGGCCGCCATCCATGTAGGTTTTTTGAGTATTGGCAAAGTAGCCTGCAAACATTTTATCGTTGCCATTATTACCGTACATCGCACTCATACCGCTGCCGCCAATCAGTACGTCATCGCCTTCACCGCCCTCGACATAACCAAAGCCGCTTCCCAGCGCCACGGTATCGTTGCCGGCACCGGCAAACACCCGCGTATTGCCGGCCCCAGCCCTCACATGGTCCGCACCGTCCCCGGTCTCAATCAGCATGTGCTCGCCGACATCAGGATCGACCCATACGCGGTCGTCACCGCCGAGGGTTTTAATATGAATCTGCGGAATTTTCTGCTCAGGTTGATGGCTGTCTATATGGTAAGCCCGATCATTGACGACAATATCAAGACCGCCATTTTTTGCGCGCTTAACATGAACAGTATCCGCCTGGTTTGTAGTTTCTATCACCAAGCTATCTTTTGCGACTTCAACCCCATCTTCCTTTTCGACCCACTTCAGCTCACGGGAAACCGTTACATTGCAATCACTCAAAAGGGAGTACTTTTTTGACAACCCATCTTCGGCAGAAAGCAGTGAAGCGTCCGGCTTCTTTATTTCAGATACGGTTATCGTATTGGAAAAGTCCCGACGCGGCTTTCCAGGCTCATCAAACAAACCGTTAGCGGATGATTCCGAATATTGTGCAGCAAGAGAAAAACTGGCAGGTGATCTATCGGTTAATTTCATAATAATGCCTCTGACTCACTTTAATCTCATCACTACCAACCTGGCGCATTCGTTAATGCTTACGCAAAGTACGCAGTTATAGTTGACTTGATAATATACGTGGCGTCACCGGCAATACGGTTCCAAGACAATTGAGCAATTCAAATCTCGCAACCATTTTCAGTCTAAACAGCAGGGCATATAAGAAGAGGGTGATGAGAGTCCCCCCTCATCACCTCACCCGGAATCAAACAGACAGCAGCGTACCGTCCAGCGTGATGGTGGCATTCAGGACCTTGGATACCGGGCATCCTTCCTTGGCCTTTTTGCTCAGCTCATCGAACTGCGCCTGGCTCGCGCCGGGGATCTTGGCCTTGAGGATCAGGTGGACTGCGGTGATCGCAAAACCACCGTCCACCTGATCCAGGGTCACTTCGGCCTGGGTGTCGATGCTGTCGGCCTTGAGCCCGGCCTCGCCCAGGATCATCGAAAAGGCCATGGAGAAACAGCCGGCATGGGCCGCGCCGATCAGTTCTTCAGGGTTGGTGCCCTTGCCACCTTCAAAACGTGCCTTGAAGCCGTAGGGGGCTTCGCGCAGCACGCCGGTTTCGGTCGAGATAGAACCCAGGCCGGTTTTCAGGTCGCCTTCCCAGTGGGCGGAGGCTTTTTTCACGATACTCATGGCAATCTCCCAAGCAGTGGTTGTGCATCAGTAAGGTTCTGAGGATAGAAGCTCTGGCAAAGTTCATCCCCACTGGAAAAACCAAGCAGCCAAGTAGGAAATTTCACAGCGGCTATTGAATCTCGGGTATATGCCCTCATTGCATAGGACATGCACATGCAGCGGCAGGTATTGGTTCGTCACAAGCCTGCGCCCCTATGGAGAAGCAGGCTTATGAAACCACTGTCCGATGTGAAGTTCTCGACCCTCGACCTGGTGCCGGTGCGCGCCAATGGCAGCCCCGCGCAGTCGCTGCGTAATTCCCTGGACCTGGCCCAGCATGTGGAAAAATTCGGCTACACCCGTTTCTGGGTGGCCGAGCACCACAATATGGATGGCATCGCCAGCTCCGCAACCTCGGTGCTGCTGGGCTACCTGGCCGGTGGCACCTCGAGCATCCGCGTCGGATCCGGCGGCGTGATGCTGCCCAACCACGCGCCACTGGTGATCGCCGAGCAGTTCGGCACCCTGGAAAGCCTGTACCCCGGCCGGATCGACCTGGGCCTGGGCCGTGCGCCCGGCTCCGACCAGATGACCGCCCGCGCCCTGCGCCGCGAGCGCTCCGGCAGTGCCGACGACTTCCCCGAGGATGTGGCCGAGTTGATGGCCTACCTGGGCCCACGCACGCCCGAGCAACGGGTGATCGCCGTCCCGGGCACCAACACCAACGTCCCGGTGTGGCTGCTGGGCTCCAGCCTGTTCAGCGCCCAATTGGCCGGTGAACGCGGGTTGCCCTACGCCTTCGCCTCCCATTTCGCACCGCGCATGATGCATGAGGCGATTCGCGTCTATCGCAATCACTTCAAGCCTTCAGCCGTGCTCGACAAGCCCTACGTGATGCTCGGCGTGCCGCTGGTGGCCGCGGATACCGATGAGCAGGCCGATTACCTGGCCACCTCGGTCTACCAACGAATCCTCGCGCTGATGCGCGGGCAGAGCCTGGTACAGCGCCCGCCGGTCGACAGCATGGACGGCTTGTGGCAGCCTCATGAAAAAGAAGCGGTCGGCAATTTCCTGGGCCTGGCGATGGTGGGGAGCCCGGCGAAGATTCGCGCCAAACTGGAGGTGTTGATCGAGCAGACCGGTGCCGATGAGCTGATCTTTACCTGCGACCTGTACGAGCATGCTGATCGGATTCATTCCTACGAGCTGCTGGCCCAGGTGATGAAGGGCTGACCCACACAAATAAAAAAACCGACGCCCTGGCGTCGGTTTTTACGTCTGCCGCACAGGATCACCCGCGGTTGTAGACGATTTCCTTGGTACCACCTTCGCAACTGCCGACGACGTCGCCATTGGTTGCGCTGCCTTTATCGACAATTTCCAGGGTGTACCCGGAAGCGCCATTGGCCTGGATCTTGGCGTCGATTTCGCTTTTCAGCTCGTCACACGGCTTGCCCGCCGCCAGGGCCGTACCCGCCAGGCTCAACAAACCTACCGCTAACAGAAACTTTTTCATCCGTTACTTTCCTTGCGCTGATCAAAAAGTGCGCGCCGACGCAGAGGGCATCGGCGCCCAAAGGGTGTCGCGCAGGTTATGGCAATCAGCCAGCGTGCAAAGTTCAACCAAGCCTATCAACTATTGGCAATACGAAAGCCCACCTTGAGCGTCACCTGGAAGTGCGCGGCCTTGCCGTCCTTGATGTGGCCACGGGTTTCGGTCACCTCGAACCACTCCAGATGCTTGATGCTCTTGCTGGCCTCGGCCAGGGCATTGTTGATGGCGTCCTCGATGCTGGTTGGGGACGAACCCACCAGTTCGACTTTCTTGTAGGTGTGATGATCAGACATGAGCGTTCTCCTGGGTCGTTGAATAAAGCCTAGCAGTGATTCTTCGTACTGCTTCTGGCGCCCCTTCTCACTTGAAAGTTCAGATTTACTGCACTTTCTGCACCCCCCGCAGTCGGAACCAACAATGCCACTCAATCACTCCAGGAGAGCCCACATGGCCAACACCTCTTTACGCAAAGCGTCATTGGAAAGCATGGAAGCCGAGATTTCGAGCCTGCTCAAATCCCTTGAGAGCCTCAAGGACGATGCGTCTGACGAGTCGCGCAAAACCCTCAAGGCCCTCAAAAGCAATGCCGAGAATGCCCTCAAGCACTCCCGCCACCTGATCAGCGACGCCTACGAAGAAGGCAAAGTGAAAATCCGCGAAACCGGGGCGGCCACCCGTGACTATGCCCAGGAGCACCCTTGGACCACCGCCGGCGTTGCCGTTGGCGCCCTGGGCCTGCTGGCGGCCTACCTGCTGTGCAAGCGCGGTGACTAAGCCGGCTGGCGCGCCAGCTCAGCCTTGAGCCACTGCGCCAGCTGCCGGGCGCGCCCATCTGCGGCGCGCTTGGGTAACCACAACGCCAGGTGCGCCGGGGTTTGGCTAAAGCCCCACGGCGCCACCAGGCGACCGGCGCGCACGTCCTCCGCCACCAGCGGTTGCGGGGCGATCGCCACCCCCAGGCCAGCCACGGCCGCCTCCAGCAAATAATACAAATGCTCAAAACCCTGGCCGTACTGCAACGCGCCGGCCTCGATGCCATGGTGCTGCGCCCAGTTGGGCCAGGCTTGCGGACGCGAGGTGGTGTGCAACAGGGCTTCGCCCAGCAGGGCCTGGGCGGGCGCCTCGCGCAGGGCCTGGTAGTGGGCAAAGTGCGGGCTCATCACCGGGCCGATCCGCTCGCCAGCCAGTTCGTACACCTGCATATCCGCAGGCCATGGCGGTTCGGCAAACACCAGTAGTGCATCCAGGCCCGGCCGCCTGGGGTCAAGGTCGCCTTCGCCCGCCGACAGATGCAGGCGCAAATCCGGCAAGTCGGCATTCAGGCGCCCCAGCCGTGGAATAAACCAGCGCGCCAGCAAACTTCCGGAACAGCCAAGCACAAAGGGCGCGTCGGCGCTGCTCTGGGTCAACGCCCCGCACACATCCCGCAGGCGCTCGAACGCCTCGACGCTGGCATCGCGCAGCCGCACGCCGGCATTTGTGAGTTTAATGCCGCGCCCATCCTTGACGAAAAGACTCACGCCAAGGTGTTCTTCCAACACTTTCAGTTGTCGGCTGACGGCACCGTGGGTCACGTGCAATTGTTCGGCAGCCTGGCTGACGCTGTTGAGGCGGGCGGTGGCTTCAAATGCGCGCAAGGCGTTAAGCGGGGGAAGGTCTCGGCTCATCTGTGAGTTTTCCTGACAGGTTGCGGCGATCTTATCGGTTTTCACCGTACCGCGTCAGGGGGTAGAGTGGCCGTCATTGCCTCTCCCCTCTCTTCTTCCTGGAGCGCACCATGACCCAGTCCCAGACCGATTTACGCAACGGCCCTGACGCCAACGGCCTGTTTGGCGCATTCGGTGGCCGCTACGTGGCGGAAACCCTGATGCCGTTGATCCTCGACCTGGCCCGCGAATACGAAGCGGCCAAGATCGATCCGGCCTTCAACGAAGAACTGGCCTACTTCCAGCGCGATTACGTCGGACGCCCAAGCCCGCTGTATTTCGCCGAACGCCTGACCGAGTTCTGCGGCGGCGCCAAGATCTACCTCAAGCGCGAAGAGCTGAACCACACCGGCGCACACAAAATCAACAACTGCATCGGCCAGATCCTGCTGGCGCGGCGCATGGGCAAGAAACGTATCATCGCCGAGACCGGCGCCGGCATGCACGGCGTGGCCACCGCCACCGTCGCCGCGCGGTTTGGCCTGCAATGTGTGATCTACATGGGCACCACCGATATCGAGCGCCAGCAGGCCAACGTGTTCCGCATGAAGCTTTTGGGCGCCGAAGTGATCCCGGTGGTCGCCGGCACCGGCACCCTCAAGGACGCGATGAACGAAGCCCTGCGCGACTGGGTGACCAACGTCGACAGCACCTTCTACCTGATCGGCACCGTGGCTGGCCCGCACCCTTACCCTGCAATGGTGCGCGACTTCCAGGCGGTGATCGGCAAGGAAACCCGCACCCAGTTGCAAGCCCAGGAAGGCCGCCTGCCGGACAGCCTGGTGGCGTGCATCGGCGGTGGCTCCAACGCCATGGGCCTGTTCCACCCGTTTCTCGATGACACCAGTGTCGAGATCATTGGCGTCGAAGCCGCGGGCTACGGCATCGAGACCGGCAAGCACGCCGCCAGCCTCAACGGCGGCGTACCGGGCGTGCTGCACGGCAACCGTACCTTCCTGTTGCAGGACGACGATGGCCAGATCATCGACGCCCACTCGATTTCCGCCGGCCTGGATTACCCCGGCATCGGCCCTGAGCATGCGTGGTTGCACGACATCGGCCGCGTCCAGTACACCTCGGTAACTGACGACGAAGCCCTCGACGCCTTTCACAAATGCTGCCGCCTGGAAGGGATTATTCCTGCACTGGAAAGCGCCCACGCCCTGGCTGAAGTGTTCAAGCGCGCACCGACCCTGCCCAAGGATCACCTGATGGTGGTCAACCTGTCGGGCCGTGGCGACAAAGACATGCAGACCGTGATGCACCATATGGAACAGTCTCAGCAGGAGAAACACTAAATGAGCCGCCTGCAAACCCGCTTTGCGCAACTCAAGGAACAAAACCGCGCCGCCCTGGTGACCTTCATTACCGCCGGCGACCCGGGGTATGACACCTCCCTGGCGATCCTCAAGGGCTTGCCGGCAGCCGGTGCCGATGTGATCGAGTTGGGCATGCCCTTCACCGATCCGATGGCCGACGGCCCGGCGATCCAACTGGCCAATATCCGCGCGTTGGGCGCCAAGCAGAACCTGGCGAAAACCCTGCAGATGGTGCGCGAGTTCCGCCAGGGCAATAGCGACACGCCACTGGTGTTGATGGGCTACTTCAACCCGATCCATATGTACGGCGTGCCGCGCTTTATCAGTGATGCCAAAGAGGCCGGCGTCGATGGCCTGATCGTGGTCGATATGCCGCCGGAACATAACAGCGAACTGTGCGACCCGGCCCAGGCCGCCGGCATCGACTTTATCCGCCTGACCACGCCCACCACCGACGATGTGCGCCTGCCCACGGTGCTCAACGGCAGCTCCGGGTTTGTGTACTACGTGTCGGTGGCCGGTGTGACCGGTGCCGGTGCCGCCACCCTGGAACACGTGGAAGAGGCCGTCGGCCGCCTGCGCCGGCATACCGACCTGCCAATCAGCATCGGCTTCGGCATCCGCACCCCGGAACAGGCCGCCGCCATCGCCCGCCTGGCGGACGGTGTGGTGGTGGGGTCGGCGCTGATCGACCATATCGCCAATGCCAGCCACGACCAGCAAGCGATCGATGGGGTGTTGAGCCTGTGTGCCGCGCTGTCGGAAGGTGTACGTAACGCCCGTAAGTAACGGTGGGCGGGCTTGCTCGCGAGGGTCGTTAACGATGACGCAGGATGCCTGACACCTTGCGGCTTTTTATCTGACACCATCGCAGGCAAGCCGGCACCTGCATTTTTGGACTAGGCTGAAGCGGGCAGGCTACCTGCCTTCACTCACCGTACTTCATGCCTATTGCCGTCTAACCGCCTCGGCACTCTGCAGTTCTTGCCTTCCCGGTCGTTAAGTTAGCCGCATCAGAAGTCATTCTGTCTCTTTGGAGCACAACATGGCATTTGATCTCGTCACCTCCTCGGACCGCCGTCATTCCACGTTGCAAAAGGGTTTCAACCTGCGTTGGCCGTTGGGCAATGTGCAGGGTGAGTCGTCGCCCAATGGCGCCAGCCGGATCTACATCTGCTACAGCGAACAAGACATTATCGACGCCGCCGCCCAGGCCCTGGCGCTCGCCGATGGGCGCATTACAGTGCGCAGCGGCGGCCATTGCTATGAAGGTTTTGTCTCCAACCGGATGCCCGGCCACCCCAACGAAACCCTGTCGATCCTCGATATAGGCCGGCTCAAGACCCTGGCGTATCAAGCCGACGGGCAACTGCGCTCGGTGCTGGTGCCCGAGGCGCCCTATGGCTACCAATTCCGCGTGGCGGCCGGCTGCCAGAACTGGGACACCTATGTGGCGCTGTACACGGCCGCCGGCAAGACCCTGCCCGGTGGCTCCTGTTATTCCGTGGGCGCCGGGGGGCATATCTGCGGTGGCGGCTATGGCTTCCTGTCACGCAAGTACGGCCTGACCTGCGACTGGTTGTCCGGCGTCGATATCCTGGTGCCCAACCCCCAGGGCACGGGGCTGCTGGCCACCCATGTGTCCCGTGAAAGCAGCGACGCCGATGAACTGGACCTGTTCGCCGCCTGCTGTGGCGGCGGGGGCGGGCAGTTCGGCATCATTACCAGCTATTACTTCAAGGCACTGCCACAAGCGCCAAAGGAGGTGTATTGGCTGGTGCTGGAATGGGATTGGGCCGACCTCACGCAAGCGGCCCTGGAGCGTCTGCTTGAGACCTACCAGGCCTGGTTTGCGAACAATCAGGCGAATGCCAATACCTGGGGCCTGGCGACAAAACTGGAAATGCGCCATCAGAACACCGGCAACGTGACCCTGGGTATTCATTACGTGGACAAGGATGGCTTGCTCGATGACCTGGCGCCTTTCGAGGATTTTGTCGCCACGATGCTCGCCGCCGTCGCCGTACGCGCCACCGAGTCGATCCCGCCGTTTTATGTGGTCCACCTGCCGCGCAGCAGCCAGGCCGGGCGCACGATCGACTCACTGTCCAGCGCGCACCAGGCCGCCAGGCGCATGGATTGGCTACCGTTCAGTCAATCGGTCAACGGTTCCGGCGATAACCAGCGGGGTCGTTACAAGTCGGCCTATCAAAAGGGCGTGTTCACCCCCCAGGTGCTGTCGGCCATCTGGGCAACCCTCACCCGGCCAGACCCGGATAAATACCTGACCCAAAGCCTGATCCAGATCCAGTCGTTTGGCGGGTGTATCAATCAGCCCGATGGACCCACACGGGCACAAAGCTCGGTGGCCCAGCGCTCGTCGTATCTCAAGTGGCAGCCGCAATGCTACTGGCGCGATGCCAGTGCCGAGGCCGACCAGGCCCATGCCGACTGGATTCAAGGCCTGTATTTCCAGGCCTTCGCTGACAGCCAGGGCGTGCCGCTCAATGATCAGTTCGAGGGGTGCTACATCAACTACCCGGACCTGGACATGACCTACCTGGGCGGGAACCCGGCCAATGGGAAAAATACCCAGTGGTACCGGATCTTTTTCCCGAACACCATTATCGAAAGCCGCCTGCGCCGTACCAAAAAGCGCTGGGACCCGTTGAATATCTTCCGTAACGAGATGTCGGTGCCGACCACGCCGTAGCCGGGGTAGAACGGGCGACCCCGGGTCGCTCGTCACTCCTTGAGTTCGATGCGCTCGACCTTGCCCACCAGCAATATGTAGGACAGCGCACCGAGCAACGCCAGAACGGCAATATAGGTGATCGCCGGCGCAAACGAATCGCCGGTGGCCAGAAAGCCGATGACGATCGGCGTGGTGATCGCCGCCAAATTGCCGATGAAATTGAACACCCCGCCGGTCAGCCCCAACAGCCGTGCCGGCGCCAGGGTCGACACCAGCGACCAGGTGATCGAGGCCAGGCCGTTGCCGAAAAACGCCACGGCCAGGAACGCAATCACCCACGGCGTCGAGTCGACGAAGTTGGCGCCGATGATCGCCGTGGAGATCAGCAGGCCGCTGATGATCGGCAACTTACGGGCAAAGCCTACCGAGGCGCCACGGCGGATCAGCCAATCGGAAAACAGCCCGGAACACAACACCCCGACAAAGGCGGCGAGGAACGGCAGCGAGGCGAGCAGGCCGGACTTGATGAAGTCCATGCCGCGATATTTCACCAGGTAGGTCGGGAACCATGTCAGGAAAAACCACAGGGTCGAGTTCAGGCAGAACTGGCCCAGGTAGATGCCCCACAGCTTGCGTTTGCTCAAGACGATGCCCAGGTCGACCCAACTGAAGGGGGCCTTGCGCTTGGCGGTTTGCGCCTCCAGGTCTACCAGCCCGCCGCCGGCGCGGATCAGCTCGATTTCTGCGCTGTTGACCCCTTTGAAATCCCGTGGCTCGCGGTACACCGCGTACCAGACCACCGCCCAGAGAATGCCCACCGCACCGGTGCTGATAAACACCATGTGCCAGCCATAATGGTGCTGCAACCAGGCCAGCACCGGGGTCAGGAACGCCAGCCCGACGAACTGCCCGGACGTGTAGAAGCCAATGGCCGTGGCGCGCTCACGCTCGGGAAACCAACTGGTGACCACCCGGCTGTTGATCGGATAGGCCGGCGCTTCCAGGGCGCCTACGGCCATGCGCAACACGAACAGGGCAATAAAGCTTGCGGCAAACCCCAGCATTACCGTGGCAATCGACCACAGCAGCAGGGCCGCGGTGTACAGAATGCGCGGCGGCACCCGGTCCACCAGCCAGCCGCCGGGGATTTGCATGGCGGCGTAGGTCCAGCCGAACGCCGAGAAAATCAGCCCGACGTGCACCGGGTCGATCCCCAGGTCACTGGTCAGGGCCGGCGCGGCAATCGACAGGTTGCTGCGGTCCAGGTAGTTGATCACCACCGTGATAAACAGCAGGACCATGATGAAGTAACGCTTGCGGCTGGGCGTGACAAGGGACGCCTGCCCGGTGAGGGTTTCAGGATGCATGAGGGGAGCCTCTTATTATGTTTATTGAGGTCTGAAAAAATTGACTGAAGAAACCGTACTCAGTGTGGGAGCGGGCTTGCTCGCGATAGCGGTGTGTCAGTGCCTGATAAGTTGGCTGATTTACCGCAATCGCGAGCAAGCCCGCTCCCACATTGACCGCGCTCTTTCAGGCAGGGCTTACCACTCGGCAAAACTGCCATCGGCATGCCGCCAGATCGGGTTGCGCCAGCGGTGACCAATGGCCGCGCGCTCGATCACGTATTGCTCGTTGATCTCAATCCCCAGGCCCGGCCCGTTGGGGATCTTCACAAAGCCCTGGTCGTAGTCGAAAACACCCGGGTCGCGTACGTAATCGAGCAGGTCGTTGCTCTCGTTGTAGTGAATGCCCAGGCTTTGCTCCTGGATAAACGCGTTGTAGCAAACCGCATCCAGTTGCAGGCACGCCGCCAGGGCGATCGGCCCCAGCGGGCAGTGCAGGGCCAGGGCCACGTCGTAGGCTTCGGCCATGTTGGCGATCTTGCGGGTTTCGGTGATGCCGCCGGCGTGGGACGCATCCGGCTGGATGATGTCGACGTAGCCTTCGCTGAGCACGCGTTTGAAATCCCAGCGCGAAAACAGCCGCTCGCCCAGGGCAATCGGGGTGCTGGTCAGGGGCGCCAGTTCCTTGAGCGCTTCGTAGTTTTCGCTCAGCACCGGCTCTTCGATAAACATCAGCTTGTACGGGTCCAGCTCTTTCATCAGCACCTTGGCCATGGGCTTGTGCACCCGGCCATGGAAGTCCACGCCGATACCGACATTCGGGCCGACCGCATCGCGCACAGCGGCAACATTGGCCAGGGCCTGGTCAACCTTGTCGAAGGTGTCGAGAAATTGCAGCTCCTCGGTGCCGTTCATCTTCACCGCCGTAAAGCCACGGGCCACGGCTTCCTTGGCCGCACGGGCGGTGTCGGCCGGGCGGTCGCCGCCGATCCACGAATACACGCGGATCTTGTCCCGCACCTGGCCGCCCAGCAGGTCGCTGACCGACACGCCGAGGGCCTTGCCCTTGATGTCCCACAACGCCTGGTCGATACCGGCCAGGGCGCTCATATGGATCGCGCCGCCCCGGTAGAAGCCGCCGCGATAGAGCACGGTCCAGATATCTTCGATATTGCGTGGGTCTTTGCCGATCAAGTAGTCGGACAGTTCTTCGACCGCCGCCGCCACGGTATGGGCGCGGCCTTCAACCACGGGCTCGCCCCAACCGGTTACGCCGGCGTCGGTTTCCACTTTGAGGAAGCACCAGCGCGGCGGCACGATAAAGGTGGTCAGTTTGGTGATTTTCATCTGCTTGTCTCTCTTGTCGGATGCAGCGCCGGGGCGCCAGGCACACTCAGTTCAAGGCGTTCCAGGCAGCGACATACGCCTGGGCACGGCCCGCCACCTGCTCGACACTCATACCGGGCTTGAACAGCCCGGAGCCCAGGCCAAAGCCCTTGACCCCCGCGTCGACGAACACCTGCATGTTGTCCGGGGTAATCCCGCCCACCGGCAGCAACACCGTGCCGGCCGGCAACACCGCCAGCCAGGCCTTGACCACCGCCGGGCCCATTTGCTCGGCCGGGAACAGCTTCAGCACATCAGCGCCTTCGGCCAGGGCGGCGAAGGCTTCGGTGGGCGTCGCGACCCCGGGCGACAGGTACAGGCCCGCGGCTTTGGCGGCGCGCAGCACCTTGGCATCGCTGTGGGGCATGACGATGACCTGGCCACCGGCCGCCTTCACCTGTTGCACCTGCGCCGCGGTCAACACCGTGCCGGCACCGATCAGGCAATCGGCCGGCAACGTCTCACGCAGGGTGCGGATGCTGGTGTAGGGATCGGGCGAGTTGAGCGGCACTTCGATCACCCGGAACCCGGCCTGGTACAGCACCTGGCCGACAGCGGCGGCCTCGTCCGGGCGCAGGCCGCGCAGGATGGCGATCAAACCGTTTTGTGTGAGTGCTTGCTTGAGCATGTCAGGCCTCGATGGCAGGTTGAGTGAGCCCGGCGGCCAGCGCCAGTTGCCACAGGCCACGTTCGCTCGCTGCTTGCGCAAGGCTGACGTGGCTGAAACCACACCGGGCGAGGGCGCGTTGGTAGCGGGCACAGAGGGCAGCGGCACCCACCAGGATGATCGGCGTGGTGCGTGCACGGTCGGGCAAGCCGGCCAGTTCATGGCCGATCAGCAGGCCGGACAGGTAGTCCGGCTGCTGCTCGGCAGTCAATTCGGCGGTCAGTCCCAGGGTGCGCGCACTGAACAGCGTCGACAGCACACCGCGCCGGCCATCCCCTGAACGTGCCACTTGCACGCCCCGGTCAAAGGCCTCTGCCTGGAACTGCCCGGCGCTCTTTTGCGTACGCCCGAGCAGGCTGTGCTTGCTCAGCACCGCAAACAGTTCGCCGGTCATGAAGGTGTCGAAGTGGGTGATGCAGCCATCGACCACCTCGACCCATTTGGAATGGCTGCCAGGCAGGCCGATCAATAATTCACCGCCGGCAGGCAGGCTTTGCAGCACGCCGAGCACCTGGGTTTCTTCGCCGCGCATCACATTGGGCAAGCCGACCTGCTCGATCACCCCGGGCACGATATGCACCTCGACACCGCGCAGGCTGCGTACCTTATGCAGCGCCTGGCCCAGGCCTGCGACATCGACCGGCGTATTGCGGTAAGGCGCCTGACCCCACCCCTGGGCGCTGCCGACCATGCCGCAGGCGATCACCGGCAGATGGGGCTGGGCCTCCAGCCAGTCGCCACAGGCGCTATCAAACGCCAGTTCAAAACCATCGCTGCAGTGAACGCCGGCAATCAACCGCGGTTCGCTGGGCAAATGCATGATCCCCGACGCCAGCGAGCGCTGTTCGAGGACCTGGCCACCGGGGCCGAGTTTATAAGCACGAAGGGAACTGGTTCCCCAATCGAGCGCGATCAATTGCGCCGGCATCGCTTCACCTGGAATGTGGGTGCTGAAAAAGCAGATGGCCGAATATAAACCCAAGGTTTGAAACATCTCAATATATAAATATCAATCCCATATATTGGAACAATGAAAAGAAAATCCCTACGCAATCGTGCTTTTTATCGCACGCAAACGTAAGGATTCAGCTGACTGTAACCGGTTAAAAAATCGACAGATCCAACGGACGCATGGCCCCCATCCAGATCGCGTAGTCGGTGTGGTCCTTCAGGTCATCACCGGTCTCGGGATGCAAGAACACCACCAAGCCATTGCGATTGAGCGCCAGCCACGGCAGTGCCACACCAATGTACTGGGGGTCGAACGCCAATTGGCAGCTCCAGTCCGGGTGGGGCCCCACCGGCCGCTCATGCATGCGCCCCCTGTGCAGCGGGAAGATGGCCGCCGCGTCCTCACAGAGCTTGCGCGCCTGCTCGATCGTGCTGGCGTCGAAGTAGATATGGGCGTGATAGCCCTTGATACATGGCATGACAGGCTCCGGGCTCGTTGATCGGCCGATCCTAGACCGCAATCGACGGCAGGGCCAGCCCGGCCAGGGACTGCACACTGCCGGCCTGCTCGGCCATCAGCCACTCGACAAACCGCTCGATCAACGGCCCACGCCGTTTGCGCTGGGGCAACACCACGTAATACCCAAAGCGCGAGATCACCGTGCCGTCAATCGGCCGGCACAGCCACTGCTGCTCCAGCAGGTTATCCACCAGGTGACGCCAGCCAATGGCCACGCCCTGGCCGGCAATCGCCGCCTGGATCAGCAGGGTGTAGTTGTCAAACCGCAGCGGCCCCGGGGTCGGCGCGGCAGTGATCCCCAGTTCGCGAAACAGCCCGTTCCAATCGAACCACTGGCTGTGGCTTTCCTGGCGCAGGTGCAGCAACGGTAACGCCTGCAGGCTCTGCAGCGACAGCGGCGTGGTGCGGCCCTTGAGCAGTTGCGGGCTGCACACCGGGAACACTTCCTCGTTGAACAACCACTGGCTGTGGCCCTGGCGAAAACGCCCATCGCCAAACAGCACGGCCACATCGATGTCACTGCGCAGGGTCGCGTGGTTACGCTCACTGGTGACCAGGCTCACATCCACCTGCGGGTTGGCTTCATGAAAGCGATGCAGGCGCGGCATCAGCCAGTAGGCGGCGAACGCGAAGTCGGTCGCCACTTGCAACACTTCGTGCTGGTCCTGTTGCGTGATCAGCCCCAGGCCAGCCTCCATGCTCTGCAACCCGGCCTGGACGTGCTCGAACAACAGCCTGCCGGCGTCAGTCAATTCGATGCCGCGGTAGATGCGATCGAACAAGCGTACGGCCAACTGCTCTTCCAGGCGCTTGATCTGCTGGCTGACGGCCGGCTGGGTGGTGCCCAGCTCCATCGCCGCCGCCGTGAAGCTGCGATGACGGGCGGCGGCTTCAAAGGCGCGCAACAGGTCCAGCGACAGGTTACCCAGGGCTTTATACATAAGCAGTACTTATCCTAGACATTGCTCTCTATGGGCTTTACCACGTATTCCATGGCCCCCATGCTCAATCGCATAAATATTGACTATGGAATGCCGAGAGACCATGAAGCGCAAGAACATTCTTTTCATCATGGCCGATCAAATGGCCGCACCGTTGCTTCCGTTCTACGGTCCTTCGCCGATCAAACTGCCCAACCTCAGCCGCCTGGCCGCCCAGGGCGTGGTGTTCGACGCCGCGTACTGCAACAGCCCGCTGTGTGCGCCGTCGCGTTTCACCCTGGTTAGTGGCCAGTTGCCGAGCAAGATCGGCGCCTACGACAACGCGGCGGATTTCCCCGCCGATATACCGACCTACGCCCACTACCTGCGCCGCCTCGGCTACCGCACGGCGCTGTCGGGCAAGATGCATTTCTGCGGGCCGGACCAGTTGCACGGCTATGAAGAGCGCCTCACCAGCGATATCTACCCCGCCGACTATGGCTGGGCGGTGAACTGGGACGAGCCCGACGTGCGCCCCACCTGGTATCACAATATGTCGTCGGTGCTGCAAGCCGGCCCGTGTGTGCGCACCAACCAGCTGGACTTCGACGAAGAGGTGGTGTTCAAGGCCCAGCAGTACCTGTTCGACCATATTCGCGAGGACGGTGACCAGCCGTTCTGCCTCACGGTCTCCATGACCCACCCCCACGACCCGTACACCATTCCCAAGCCGTTCTGGGATCTGTACGACGACAATGACATCCCAATGCCTACAACCCCGCCCCAGGCCGACCTGGACCCCCATTCCCAGCGCCTGCTCAAGGTCTACGACCTGTGGGACAAGCCACTGCCTGTGGATAAGATCCGCGATGCACGGCGCGCCTACTTCGGGGCGTGCAGCTACATCGACAGCAATGTCGGCAAACTCCTGCAAACCCTGCAGGACACCGGCCTGGCCGAGGACACCATCATCGTGTTCTCCGGCGACCACGGCGACATGCTCGGCGAGCGTGGGCTCTGGTACAAAATGCACTGGTTTGAAATGGCCGCGCGGGTGCCGCTGCTGGTCAGCGCGCCGGGGCAATTCCAGGCTGGGCGGGTGAGTGCGGCGGTGTCCACCGCGGACCTGTTACCGACCCTGGTGGAGTTGGCCGGCGGCGAACCGGACCGCCGATTGCCCCTTGATGGCCGCTCACTGGTCCCTCACTTGCTGGGGCAGGGCGGGCATGACGAAGTGTTCGGCGAGTACATGGCCGAAGGCACCATTGGCCCGCTGATGATGATTCGCCGGGGCGCCTACAAATTCATCTACAGCGAGGATGATCCCTGCCTGCTGTTCGATGTGCATAACGACCCCCGTGAACAGCAAGAACTCAGCCAGTCGCCGGCCCACCGCACGCTGTTCGACGCGTTCCTGGCCGAGGCGCGAGCCAAATGGGACATGCCCGCGATCCACCAGCAAGTGCTCGCCAGCCAGCGCCGCCGGCGCCTGGTATACGAGGCGCTGACACTGGGCAAACTCAAGAGCTGGGATCACCAGCCGCTGGTAGACGCCAGCCAGCAGTACATGCGCAACCATATCGACCTCGACGATCTGGAGCGCAAGGCACGTTATCCACAACCCTGCCAAAACCAATAAATCCAGTAAGGGGAAGGCCATGCAAACGTTATCCACAGTCGTGAGTGCCGTGCTGTTGTTGAGTGCGACCCAGGTGTATGCCGACGCCCGTTGCGAGACGGTAAAGATGGCCGACCCCGGCTGGAGCGACATTGCCGCCACCAACGCCATTACCGGCTTTCTACTGAGCGGCATGGGTTACAAGGCCAAGGTCGATACCCTGGCGGTGCCGATCACCTTTGGCGGGCTCAAGGACGGCCAGGTGGATGTGTTTATGGGCAACTGGATGCCCGCGCAGCAGGGTTTCTATGACAAGTTCGTGGCCAATGGCGACGTGGTGCAACTGGCGAAAAACCTCGAGGGCACCGAGTTCACCCTCGCGGTGCCGGACTATGTGTGGGAGGCCGGTGTGCGTGACTTTGCCGACCTGGATAAATTTGCCGACAAGTTCGACAAGAAAATCTACGGCATCGGCTCCGGCGCGCCGGCCAACCTTTCGCTGCACGAGATCATCAAGAAGAACGACTTTAACCTCGGCCAGTGGAAGCTGATCGAGTCCAGCGAACAGGCGATGCTCGCCGAAGTGTCCAGGGCGGTGAAGCGCGAGCGTTTCGTCACCTTCCTCGGCTGGACACCGCACCCGATGAACGTGCAGTTTAAGATGCGTTACCTCAAGGGCGGCGAAAAATACTTCGGCGACACCGGCAGCGTGTACACCCTGACCCGCAAGGGTTATGCACAGGCCTGCCCGAATGTGGCCAGGCTGCTGACCAACCTTAAATTTACCCAGGACATGGAGAACAGCATCATGGCCGAGGTGGTGAACAACAAGGTCAGCCATGCCGACGCGGCGAAGGCATGGATCAGGGCCAACCCAGCGGTGCTGGAGCAGTGGCTGGAGGAGGTCAAAACCCTGGATGGCCAGGAGGCGTTGGCGGCGGTCAAGGCCAGGCTTTAATAGTGCCACCCTGTGGGACCTGGCTTGTGTTTGTGCTGATACCCTGACTCAAACCTTTCGACCTGAGCTGCCCAATGCCCCGGCCCCATACACTCTTCCCATTCCTGCGCTGGCTGCCACGCCAGACCCGCGCCAGTGTCGGCCGGGATGCACTGGTGGGCCTCAGCGGCGCGGTGCTGGCGTTGCCACAATCCATCGCCTACGCCCTGATCGCCGGCCTGCCTCCCGAATACGGCCTGTATGCGGCGATCATCCCGGTGCTGATTGCCTGCCTGTGGGGTTCGTCCTGGCATTTGATCTGCGGCCCGACGGCGGCGATTTCCATCGTGCTCTACACCAGCATCAGCCCGCTGGCAGTGCCGGGCTCCCAGGACTACATCACCCTGATCCTGTTGCTGACCTTGCTCGCCGGCGTCTTCCAATGGCTGTTGGGCCTGCTGCGCTTTGGCGCGCTGGTCAATTTCGTCTCCCATTCCGTGGTCCTCGGCTTCACCCTCGGCGCAGCGGTGGTCATCGCCCTGGGCCAGTTGCCCAACCTGCTGGGGCTCGACCTGCCCAGCCAGGCCACCGCCATCAACAGCCTGCTGGCGCTGATCGACCACGGCGGCGAGTGGGATCGCCCGTCACTGGCCCTCGGGCTCGGCACTTTGCTGGTGGGCGTACTGCTCAAATACTGGGTGCCGCGTTGGCCGAGCCTGTTGATTGCCCTGACCGTGGGCAGCCTGATGGCGTGGGCATGGCCGGCGATGTTCGGGCAAGTGGCGCGGGTCAGCTCGTTTATCGGCCAACTGCCGCCGTTCAGCCCGTTGCCGCTGGACCTGGACATGATCCTGCGCCTGCTGCCCAGCGCCGTGGCGGTGGGCATGTTGGGGCTGGTCACCAGCCTGTCGATTGCCCGCTCGCTGTCGGCACGTTCGCAACAACTGCTTGATGCCAACCAGGAAGTGCGCGCCCAGGGTTTATCCAATATCGTCGGCGGATTTTTCTCCGGCTACCTGTCGGCCGGTTCCTTCACCCGCTCGGGCCTGAGTTACGAAGCGGGGGCCTGTTCGCCGCTGGCGGGGGTGTTTTCTGCGCTGTGGGTCGCGCTGTTTGCGCTGTTCGGCGCGGGGTTGATTGCGCACATCCCGATCCCGAGCATGGCCGCCAGCATCCTGCTGATCTGCTGGGGCCTGGTGGATCATCGCGGCATCCGCGCGCTGTGGCGGGTCAGCCGTGCAGAATTTGTGGTAATGGGCCTGACCTGCCTGGCCACCTTGCTGCTGGAGCTGCAGACGGCGATCTATGCCGGGGTGCTGGCGTCGCTGTTTTTCTACCTCAAGCGCACCTCGCAGCCACGGGTGCAGCAATGGCGCGATGGGGAAGACGATGTGTTGCGGGTCGGCGGGTCGATCTTCTTTGGCGCCAGCCACTACCTGCAGGTGCGCTTGCAACGCCTGCAAGGCCAGCGAGTGGTGATCGAGGCGCAGCAGATCAACTTTATCGACTATTCCGGGGTGGAGATGCTGCATCAGGAAGCGCGGCGGTTGCAGGGGTTGGGACGCAGCCTGACGTTACGCCGGGCGCGACCGCAGGTGGTCGAAGAATTGAAAAAACTGGAAGGGGCCGACAAGTGCCCGATCCTTTTTGAAGACTGAACACGCTCAAAAATTGTAGGAGCTGGCTTGCCTGCGAGAGCGGTGTATCAGTTGGCACATCCGGCGCTGACCCAGCGCTATCGCAGGCAAGCCAGCTCCCACATTAGAATTAGTTAGCCGCCAGTTGTTTACGCAGCTCGGCCAACACCGGCGCCGAATCTGGCCGCACCCCGCGCCACAGGTAGAAGGCTTCCGCCGCCTGCTCCACCAGCATGCCCAAGCCATCCATTGCCAGTGCCGCGCCGTGTTCAGTGGCCCAGCGGCAGAAGGCGGTCGGTTCCTTGGCGTACATCATGTCGTAGCAAAAGGTCTTGCCCGGCTCGACCAGGCTGCCGGCAATCGGCGGTACATCGCCTGACAGGCTGGCGGAGGTGGCGTTGATGATCAGGTCCACCGGCTCACTCAGCCAATCGAAACCGCTGGCGGAGACCGGCCCCAGGTCATCGAACAGTTCGGCCAGCCGCTCGGCCTTTTCCACGGTGCGGTTGGCGATGATCAACGAGGCAGGTTGTTGCGCCAGCAGTGGCTCCAGTGCGCCGCGCACCGCGCCGCCGGCACCCAGCAGCAGGATGCGCTTGCCCGCCAGGCGCAAGCCGGCGTTGACAGTCAAGTCGCGCACCAGGCCGGCGCCGTCGGTGTTATCGCCCAGCAGGCTGCCATCGGCCAGCTTGCTCAGGGTGTTCACCGCGCCTGCGCGTTGTGCACGCTCGGTCAGGGCGTTGGCCAGGCGATAGGCCTCTTCCTTGAACGGCACGGTGACATTGGCACCGCGCCCATGCAGGAAAAACTCCCGGGCGCAGCCGGTGAAATCCTCAAGTGGCGCCAGCAGAGTGCTGTAGTCCAGCGCCTCGCCCGTCTGCTCGGCAAACAGGCGATGAATCAGCGGCGACTTGCTGTGGCCGATGGGGTTGCCGAACACCACATAACGATCCATCAACTGGCCGCCTGGGGCGCAGCAAGGCCGAGCCAGTCACGGTCTTGCAGGAAATAGTCGGTCAGGCGCGCTTCTTCGCTGCCGGCGGCGGCCTTCCAGTCATAGCTCCAGCGCACTTGCGGGGGCAGCGACATCAGGATCGACTCGGTACGCCCGCCCGATTGCAGGCCGAACAGTGTGCCACGGTCGTAGACCAGGTTGAATTCCACGTAGCGCCCACGACGGAACTCCTGGAACTGCCGCTGCTGCTCGGTATAGGCCATGGCCTGGCGACGTTGCACGATCGGCAGGTAGGCGTCGATGTAGGCGTCGCCAATAGCGCGGATAAAGGCAAAGCAGGTGTCGAAGTCCCACTCGTTCAAATCATCGAAGAACAGACCGCCAATACCCCGGGGCTCGTTGCGATGCTTGATGTGGAAGTAGCTGTCGCACCAGGCCTTGTAGCGTGAGTAGACGTCCGCGCCAAACGGCGCGCAGGCCTGCTCGGCCACGCGGTGCCAGTGGATGCAGTCTTCTTCGTTGGCGTAGTAGGGCGTCAGGTCAAAGCCGCCACCAAACCACCACACCGGCTCTTCGCCTTCTTTCTCGGCGATGAAAAATCGCACATTGGCGTGGGACGTCGGCACATGAGGGTTATGCGGGTGGATCACCAACGACACACCGAGGGCTTCAAAACCACGACCGGCGAGTTCCGGGCGGTGGGCACTGGCGGACGGTGGCAGGCCGCTGCCGAAGACGTGGGAAAAGTTGACGCCGCCTTTTTCGATCACGCTCCCGTTCTCGATCACCCGCGTGCGGCCACCGCCACCGGCTGGGCGGGTCCAGGCGTCTTCGATAAAGCGCGTGTCCGCCTCGAAGGTTTCCAGGGCGCTGCAAATGCGGTCTTGCAGGTCGAGCAGGTAGGCTTTTACAGCCTCGGTGCGGGTAGTCATGGCATCACCTTGAATCGGGCAAAGCTACGCGAGGCCATTGGGCGTCGGCGGCAAAGGGGCGCACAGGATACCACCGCACCGGGCGCTGCCACAGTTGACGAAGATCAAGCATAGGAGTCCGATAGGAGCCTTTCGCGAAACAGACTTGAGGACAGTGCAGATGGCCAAACGTATCCAGTTCAGCGCCCATGGCGGCCCCGAAGTACTTGAGTATGTGGACTACACACCAGCGCAGCCCGGCCCACAGCAGGTTCGGGTACGGAACAAGGCCATTGGCTTGAATTTTATCGACACGTATTTTCGCAGTGGCTTGTACGCACCACCGGCCCTGCCCTCGGGCCTGGGCGCGGAAGGGGCTGGCGTGGTCGATGCGGTGGGCAGCGAAGTCACTCAATTCAAGGTCGGCGACCGCGTGGCCTACGGCAGCGGCCCTCTGGGGGCCTACAGCGAGTTGCACGTGTTGCCGGCGGCCAACCTGGTGCATCTGCCGGACGCAATCAGCTTTGAACAAGCCGCTGGCGCCATGCTCAAGGGCCTGACCGTGCAGTACCTGCTGCGCCAGACCTATGAGTTGCAAGGCGGTGAAACCATCCTATTCCACGCCGCTGCCGGTGGCGTCGGCTCCCTGGCCTGCCAGTGGGCCAAGGCCCTGGGTGTGAAGCTGATCGGCACGGTCAGCTCGCCGGAAAAAGCCGCCCTGGCCAAATCCCTTGGCGCCTGGGAAACCATCGACTACAGCAGGGAAAATGTCCCACAGCGGGTGATGGAACTGACCGACGGCAAGAAATGCCCAGTGGTGTACGACGGCGTCGGCAAGGACACCTGGCTCGCCTCGCTGGACAGCGTCGCGCCCCGTGGCCTGCTGGTGAGTTTCGGCAATGCGTCGGGCGCGGTGGACGGGGTGAACCTGGGGATTCTGGCAGCGAAAGGCTCGCTGTACGTGACCCGGCCGACGCTGGCGACCTACGCCAACAATCCGCAGAACCTGCAGGCCATGGCCGATGACCTGTTTGGCATGATCGCAAGCGGCAAGGTGCGCATTGATATCAACCAGCGCTTTTCGTTGGCGGATGCGGCGAAGGCGCAGGTGGAGTTGTCGGGGCGGCGGACCACTGGGTCGACCATTTTTTTGCCATAGGATCTCGGTTGTTTGGCAGACCGCTATCGCGGGCAAGCCGCTCCCACATTCGACCGATTTCCAGCATGGGAATGCGCTCGAATGTGGGAGCGGGCTTGCTCGCGATGGCCACGCCTCGGTCTCAGGACGGGCGGCGAACCTCGCCCGTCGCCAGATCCCGAATCAAACTAGGGTTCTTGCGCCCACCCAGGCTACCGCCCAGCACCAAATCCACCTGCCCACGGAAATACTGCTCCACCCGGATCCGCGTGCGCGCCGCCGGCCGGCCTTGGGGGTTGGCCGAGGTGGAGATCAACGGGCCCACCAGCGAACACAAGTCCCGCACCAGCGGATGATCGCTGACCCGCAACGCCACGGTGTCGTGCTGACCGGTAATCCATGCAGGCAGCAGGTCCTGATGGGGCACCAGCCAGGTATTGGGCCCCGGCCAGGTACTGGCCATGCGGTCGATCCAGGTGTCGGGGAAATCCTCGAAAAGAAAGTCGAATTGCCGGATATTGTCAGCGATCAGGATCAACCCCTTGTCCACCGAGCGGCCCTTGATCGCCAGCAAGCGCTCCACCGCGTCCTCGTTCCACGGGTCGCAGCCCAGGCCCCACACTGCCTCGGTCGGATAGGCAATCACCGCGCCTGCGCGAATCTCTCGTGCGGCTTCTTGCACACGCCACCTGTTGACCATTACTTACTCTCCAGACCAAAGCTCTGCGCAGTTTACCGATCTTCGTTACAAAACCTAACTGCGCGCAAGCCAGCGGCCATTTTCGCAGATCACCCGGCCCTCCAGCTCCAGTTCGGTAAGGCTCGCCAATACCCGGGACAGGCTCTGCCCGCTGGCGGCGGCCAAGCCTTCACTGGTGTAGGGGGCCGCGTGCAACAGCGCCACCAGCGGGTGGGTCACCGCCACCGGCGCAGGCCGCGCCAACGCCTGCCAGCCGCGCAACCCTTCGAGGATGTGCTCGATGGTTTCCACCAGCACCGCCCCCTCACGGATCAGTTGATGACAGCCCCTGGCCCCCGGATGATGAATCGACCCCGGGATGGCATACACCTCGCGCCCCTGCTCAGCCGCCAGCCGCGCGGTAATCAGCGAGCCGCTGGCGACGCTGGCTTCCACCACCAGCACCCCCAGGGACAGGCCGCTGATAATGCGGTTGCGCCGTGGAAAATTACCAGCCTGGGGCCCGGCGTCCAGTGGAAACTCGGAAACCACTGCGCTGCCCTGGGCAATCATCGCCTCGGCGAGCCGGCGGTGGCGCTGTGGATAAAAATTTTCCAGGCCGGTGCCCAGCACCCCGATAGTCTGCCCCCCGACATCTAATGCCGCCTGGTGCGCCGCCCCATCGATGCCCAGGGCCAGGCCACTGGTGATGACAAAACCGGCGCTTGCCAGGCTGCGGGAAAAGGCCGCCGCCGTATCCATCCCGGGCCGCGAGGCGCGTCGGCTACCGACCATGGCCAACTGCGGTTTTTCCAGGATGGCGGGGGTTCCGGCCACGAATAACAACGGCGGCGCATCGTCCAACTCGGCCAGCAAGGCGGGGTAGTCGGGCTGGTCCCACATCAACAAATGCTGGGCCGGACGCTCTAGCCAGGCCAAGGCGACGCTGGCGCCATCGCGCACTTGCGGGCTGCGCCGGGCCTCGGCACAGGCCGCCGGCAACCCCAGGGAACGCCAGGCGCTGGCCGGGGCGCCGATGGCCTTCGAGGCACAACCAAAGGCCTCGATCAAGGTCTTGAAACGCCTGGGCCCCAGCTCCGGCATGCGATGCAAACGCAGGCGGGCTTCCAGCTCGGCAGGGGAAATATCCGCGGTATGGATTACTGACATGTGATCATCCTTGATCAGGAACAAGCTGTGGATAACTCTGTTGGTAACTTCTGTAGCAGGCTAATTATTGCAACTGGTTATTGCCGCCCAGCCTGGCGGCCTGTTTTGAAGACGAGTAGCGATTTCCTCATGGGGGCAATCTCCTTTATTATGTGGGCTCGCGTGAAATGCCTTGGCCTTCGCGGCCTGCGCGCGTTTCACACCGGCCGTGCGGGGTAGCCCGACGCCGATTTGCCTTTACCTCACATGTGCAGCAATTACGCTTATGGCTATTTTGAACATCCTCGAATTCCCGGACTCGCGCCTGCGCACTATCGCCAAACCAGTGGCCGTAGTGGACGACAAGGTTCGTCAGTTGGTCGATGACATGTTTGAAACAATGTATGAAGCCCCGGGCATTGGCCTCGCCGCGACCCAGGTCAACGTGCACCTGCGTGTGGTGGTCATGGACCTGTCCGAAGACCGCAGCGCACCGATGGTGTACATCAACCCGGAGTTCGAGCCGCTGACCGACGAGATGGGCGAATACCAGGAAGGCTGCCTGTCGGTGCCGGAGTTCTACGAGAACGTCGAACGCCCGCTACGCGTCAAGATCAAGGCCCTGGACCGCGACGGCAAACCCTTCGAGCTGATTGCCGAAGGCCTGCTGGCGGTGTGCATCCAGCATGAGTGCGACCACCTCAACGGCAAGCTGTTTGTCGATTACCTGTCCACGCTCAAACGCGACCGGATCAAGAAGAAACTGGAAAAGAAGCATCGCCAGCAAGCTTGATTCCCTTCTTTTGAAGGCTTGCTCCGGCAAGCCTTTTTCTTTTGTGAGACGTTTCCCATGACCGAGCCACTGCGCATCGTTTTTGCCGGCACCCCTGAATTTGCCGCCGAACACCTCAAGGCCCTGCTTGCCAGCCCTTATGAAATCGTCGCGGTGTACACCCAGCCGGATCGGCCGGCCGGCCGTGGGCAAAAACTGATGCCCAGCCCGGTCAAGCAACTGGCGCTGGAAAACGGCATCGCCGTGCTGCAACCGCCGACCCTGCGCAATGCCGAGGCCCAGGCTGAACTGGCCGCCCTGAAACCGGACCTGCTGGTAGTGGTGGCCTACGGCCTGATCCTCCCGCAAGCCGTGCTGGATATCCCGCGCCTGGGTTGCATCAACAGCCACGCTTCGCTGCTGCCGCGCTGGCGCGGTGCGGCGCCGATCCAGCGCGCGGTGCAAGCCGGTGACGCACAAAGCGGCGTGACCGTGATGCGCATGGAAGCCGGCCTGGACACCGGGCCGATGCTGCTCAAGGTCACCACCCCCATCACCGCACAGGACACCGGCGGCAGCCTGCACGACCGCCTGGCCGAAATGGGCCCGCCCGCAGTGGTGCAGGCCATTGCCGGCCTTGCCGCTGGCACCTTGCAGGGTGAAGTACAGGACGACAGCCTCGCCACCTACGCCCACAAGCTGAACAAGGACGAAGCGCGCATCGACTGGAGCCGCCCGGCCGTGGAGCTGGAGCGCCTGGTACGCGCCTTCAACCCGTGGCCGATCTGCCACAGCACCCTGAATGGCGAAGCCTTGAAAATCCTCGCCGCCAGCCTGGCCGACGGCAGCGGCGCGCCTGGTGAAATCATCGGCGCCAGCAAGGAAGGCCTACTGGTGGCCTGCGGCGAACAGGCTTTGTGTCTGACCCGTCTGCAATTGCCCGGCGGCAAGGCGCTGAACTTCAGCGATTTGTTCAACAGCCGTCGTGAGAAATTTGCCCCTGGCATCATCCTTGGAGTGGACGCTTGATGAACCCGCGTTTGGCCGCCGCCAAGGCCCTGGCCGCCGTGCTCAATGGCAAGGCTTCCCTGAACAGCTCGTTGCCGGTGCAATTGGATAAAGTCGACGACCGTGATCGCGGCTTCACCCAGGACCTGGCCTTTGGCACCGCCCGCTGGCAGCCGCGTTTGTCGGCGCTGGCGGCCAAGTTGCTGCAAAAGCCGTTCAAGGCCGCCGATGCCGATGTCGAGGCGCTGCTGCTGGTGGGGTTGTACCAGTTGCTCTACAGCCGCGTGCCGGCCCACGCCGCCATCGGCGAAACCGTGGGCTGCGCCGACAAGCTGAAAAAGCCCTGGGCCAAGGCCTTGCTCAACGCCGTACTGCGCCGCGCCCAGCGCGAAAGCGAGGGGTTGCTGGCCGAGCTGGAACACGACCCGGTCGTGCGCACTGCGCACCCACGCTGGCTGCAAAAATCCCTCAAGGCGTTCTGGCCAGAGCAGTGGGAAGCCATCTGCGCCGCCAACAACGCGCACCCGCCGATGATTCTGCGGGTCAATCGCCGCCATCACCGCCGCGATGCCTACCTCACATTACTGGCAGAGGCCGGCATCAATGCCAGCGCCTGTGTGTACAGCCAGGACGGGATCGTGCTGGAGACCGCAGGCGATGTGCGCAGCCTGCCAGGCTTTGCCGAAGGCTGGATCAGCGTGCAGGACGAAGCCGCGCAACTGGCGGCCGACCTGCTTGACCTGGCGCCGGGCCAACGGGTGCTGGACGCCTGCTGCGCCCCGGGCGGCAAGACCTGCCATATCATGGAAGTCGAGCCGGGCCTGGCCGGGGTCGTCGCCGTAGACCTGGAGGCCAAGCGCCTGGTGCGCGTGCGGGAAAACCTCGCGCGCCTGGGCCTGGACGCCGAACTGATCGCCGCCGACGGGCGCGACACTGCCACTTGGTGGGATGGCAAGCCGTTCCAGCGCATCCTGCTGGACGCGCCATGTTCCGCTACCGGCGTGATCCGCCGCCACCCGGATATCAAGCTGACCCGCCAACCCGACGACATCGCCGCCCTGGCCGTGCTGCAAGGCGAGTTGCTGGACGCGCTGTGGCCGACGCTGGAGGTCGGTGGCATCCTGCTCTACGCCACCTGCTCGACCTTGCCCACCGAGAACACCGAGGTGATCGAAGCCTTCCTTGCCCGCACCAGCGGCGCACGGGAGCTGGATATCGCCACGGCGGCCGGGATCAAGCAACCCCATGGCCGCCAGTTGCTCGCACAGGACGGCGGACATGATGGTTTCTACTACGCAAAGCTGATCAAGATTGCCGCTGCACGCGGTTGAATGGTTTTTAAGGGAGTGACCGGATGAAGATCATCATCCTTGGCGCAGGGCAGGTCGGCGGTACGCTGGCCGAGCATTTGGCCAGTGAAGCCAACGACATTACCGTGGTCGATACCGATGCCGAACGCCTGCGCGGCCTGGGCGACCGCCTGGATATCCGCACGGTCCAGGGCCGTGCCTCGTTCCCCACCGTGCTGCGCCAGGCCGGCGCCGACGATGCCGACATGCTGGTGGCCGTGACCAACAGCGACGAGACCAACATGGTCGCCTGCCAGGTCGCCCATACCCTGTTCCACACCCCGACCAAGATCGCCCGGGTGCGTGAAGCGGCCTACCTGACCCGCGCCGGCCTGTTCGACAACGACGCGATTCCGGTGGACGTGCTGATCAGCCCGGAGCAGGTGGTCACCCACTACATCAAGCGCCTGATCGAAATCCCCGGCGCGTTGCAGGTGATCGACTTTGCCGAAGGCAAGGCGCAACTGGTAGCGGTCAAGGCCTACTACGGCGGGCCGCTGGTGGGCCAGCAACTGCGCCAGCTGCGCGAACATATGCCGAATGTGGAAACCCGCGTGGCCGCGATTTTCCGCCGCGACCGGCCGATCCTGCCCCAGGGCGACACCGTGATCGAAGCCGACGACGAAGTCTTCTTCATCGCCGCCAAGGCCAATATCCGTGCGGTGATGAGCGAAATGCGCCGGCTCGACGAGAGCTACAAACGCATCGTCATCGCCGGCGGCGGGCAGATTGGCGAGCGTCTGGCCGAGGCCATCGAAAGCCGCTACCAGGTGAAGATCATCGAGATGAATCCGGCACGCTGCCGGCATTTGTCCGACACCCTCGACAGCACCGTGGTCCTGCAAGGCAGCGCCTCGGACCGCGACCTGCTGATGGAAGAAAACATCGCCGACGCCGATATCTTCCTGGCCCTGACCAACGACGACGAGGCCAATATCATGTCGTCGCTGCTGGCCAAGCGGCTGGGGGCGAAGAAGGTGATGACCATCATCAACAACCCGGCCTATGTGGACCTGATCCAGGGCGGCGATATCGACATTGCCATCAGCCCGCAGTTGGCCACCATCGGCACCTTGCTGACCCATGTGCGCCGCGGCGATATCGTCAGCGTGCACTCATTGCGCCGCGGCGCGGCGGAAGCCATCGAGGCGATTGCCCATGGCGACTCCAAATCCAGCAAGGTGATCGGTCGGGCAATTCGCGATATCGGCTTGCCACCGGGCACCACCATTGGCGCGATCATTCGCGATGAAGAAGTGATCATCGCCCATGACGACACGGTGATTGCCGCCGGGGACCATGTGATTCTGTTCCTGGTGGATAAAAAACATATCCGCGATGTGGAGAAGTTGTTCCACGTGGGGTTGAGCTTTTTCTGATGTGACGGAGAGACCGACATGCTCGAATCCCTGGAAAAAATGCTCGCCAAGGGTGTGGATAACTCGCTGCTGCGCTTTGGCTTGGGCAAGGGTTACCTGGATTTGAAGGACAATGCCAAGGCGGCCGAGCATCTGCACCAGTGTGTGGTGTTTGATCCGAAGTACTCGGCGGCGTGGAAGCTGTTGGGCAAGGCACACGCGGCGCTGGGCGATAAAAATGCAGCACGCCAGGCATGGGAGCAGGGGATTGCAGCGGCCCAGGCCCATGGCGACAAGCAGGCCGAGAAAGAGATGACGGTGTTCCTGAAAAAACTCGATCGCCAGGGTTGAGGCGACCCCTGTGGGAGCTGGCTTGCCTGCGATGCAGGCGACTGAAATCTTTCAGTGACACCGAGGCGATGCCATCGCAGGCAAGCCAGCTCCCACATTTGATCTTCGTTGCTTGTAAAACTGGGGGTATCAGTACCAGCGCGCCTCACCCGGCGGGCGTTTCTTGAAGCGCTTCATGCTCCACATGTACTGGCTGGGGTAGGCGCCGACATAACGCTCCACCACCTTGCTCATCGCCGCGCAGGACGTGGCCGTGTCGGTGCTGTACATGTCCTCAGGCGCCGCCTCCAGGATCACTTTGTAGCCCGAACCGTCCGGCAGCCGCAGGGCATGCAGGAACACCCCCACCGCCTTGCCGCCCGCCAGCATGTTTGGCACGAACTTGCTGGTCAGCGCCTGGGTGGCGAAGAACGGTACGAAGATCCCGGCCGACTCTGCCGGCTCCGGGTCAGCGGGAATCCCCACCTGGCCACCCTTGCGCACTTCCTTGATCACACTGAGGATGCCTTCCTTGGTCGACGCCGCCACCCGGTTGCCCAGTTGCACGCGTTGCTTGCGCAGCAGGTCATCCACCGCCTTGAGCTTGGGCGGGCGGTAGAAAATGATCGGTTTGCACTGGCTGCAATAGAAGTGATTGAGCACTTCCCAGTTGCCCAGGTGGCTGGTGATGCCGACCACGCCTTTGCCCGAGGCCAGGGCTTGCTGCAGCACCTCCAGGCCTTCGACTTCACGCACCAGGTCGATGGAACGCTGGGCCGGCCAGATCCAGGCACAGGCGCTTTCGGTCAGGGACTTGCCGATGTCCATCAGGCTCTGGCCCACCAGGCGCTCGCGCTCGGCCGGGTCCATGTCCGGGAAACACTTGGAGAGGTTGATCCGCACCGTGTCGCGGGAGCGGTTGGGGGTTTTCCACATGATCCAGCCAATCGCCGAACCCACGGCTTGCACGGCGCGCCAGGGCAGCAGGGCAAACAATCGCAGAGCGCCTACCAGCAAGGCGCCTTTTAACTTTTCCACAGGTCACTCCTGATCGTGTGTGGTGCGCAAAGCGGCCATTCTACCCGGCGTTGACCAAGTCCGCGTAACGGTCGCAGTCCTGGGTGTGGTCCATGACCATCCCCGAGGCCTGCATGAACGCGTAGCAGATGGTCGGCCCGACGAAGGTGAAACCGGCTTTCTTGAGGGCTTTGCTCATGGCCTCGGCCTGCGGCGTAATCGCCGGGACCTGGCTGCGATCCTTGAAATGGTTGACCCTGGGCACGCCGCCGACAAACGACCAGAGCAGCCCCACCGGGTCCTCCAGCGCCAGCCAGGCCGCGGCATTGCGCCGGGTGGCATTGAGTTTCAAGCGGTTGCGCACAATGCCTGGATCGAGCATCAACTGCTCGATCTCGGCATCGCTCAACTGCGCCAGGCGCTGGGCATCAAAGCCGAACAAGACCTTTCGATAATGCTCGCGTTTGCGTAAAACGGTGATCCAGGACAGGCCCGCCTGGAACCCTTCGAGCAAAAGCAGTTCAAACAAACC
The DNA here is from genome assembly GCF_002699915.1 of Pseudomonas sp. ICMP 8385. Lineage (NCBI taxonomy): Bacteria > Pseudomonadati > Pseudomonadota > Gammaproteobacteria > Pseudomonadales > Pseudomonadaceae > Pseudomonas > Pseudomonas sp. ICMP 8385. Next base: position 51,437 of record NZ_LKBY01000168.1, read on the forward strand.
CTGCGCATCGTGCAGCGGCGTGCCCCACTCCTGATCGTGATAAGCCATGTACAACGGATCTTCAGAACACCAAAAGCAGCGTGGCATAAGGCTCCAGGGAGTGGTGACAGGGCCGAATCGGGTATACTGCCGCCCTTTAAATCGCAGCCCAAGTAACAGGTGAATTTTGTGAGCCAGCCTACGCCAGCCGTGCGTACCTTCCAAGACTTGATCCTCGCCCTCCAGCAATACTGGGCCGAGCAAGGTTGTGTGGTACTTCAGCCCTACGATATGGAAGTAGGCGCCGGCACTTTCCACACCGCCACATTCCTGCGGGCCATCGGCCCGGAAACCTGGAACGCCGCTTATGTGCAGCCCAGTCGTCGCCCGACTGACGGCCGCTACGGCGAAAACCCCAACCGCCTGCAGCACTACTACCAGTTCCAGGTGGTATTGAAGCCCAACCCGGACAACTTCCAGGAGCTGTACCTGGGCTCGCTGAAACATGTCGGCCTGGACCCGCTGGTCCACGATATCCGTTTCGTCGAAGACAACTGGGAATCGCCCACCCTCGGCGCCTGGGGCCTGGGCTGGGAAGTCTGGCTCAACGGCATGGAAGTCACGCAGTTCACTTACTTCCAGCAAGCGGGCGGCATCGAGTGCTACCCGGTGACCGGCGAGATCACCTACGGCCTGGAGCGCCTGGCCATGTACCTGCAGGGCGTGGACTCGGTCTACGACCTGGTGTGGGCAGACGGTCCATTCGGCAAGGTCACCTATGGCGATGTGTTCCACCAGAACGAAGTGGAGCAGTCGACCTACAACTTTGAACACGCCAACGTCGAGAAGCTGTTCGAGCTGTTCGACTTCTACGAAAGCGAAGCCAAGCGCCTGATCGAACTGGATCAGCCGCTGCCGTTGCCAAGCTACGAAATGGTCCTGAAGGCATCCCACACCTTCAACCTGCTGGACGCCCGCCGTGCCATCTCGGTAACCGCGCGCCAGCAATACATCCTGCGTGTGCGCACCCTGGCGCGTTCCGTCGCCCAAGCCTACCTGCTGGCCCGCGCCAAGCTGGGCTTCCCGATGGCAACCCCGGATTTGCGTGATGAAGTGTTGGCTAAGCTGGAGGCTGCACAATGAGTGCTCAAGATTTCCTGGTTGAACTGGGCACCGAAGAGCTGCCACCCAAGGCCCTGAACACCCTGGCCGATGCCTTTCTGGCCGGTATCGAGAAAGGCCTGCAGACCGCCGGCCTGAAATTTCAAGCCAAGAAGGTCTACGCCGCGCCACGTCGCCTGGCGGTCTTGCTGACCGTGCTAGAAACCCAGCAGCCGGACCGCAATATCAACCTCGACGGCCCGCCACGCCAGGCTGCTTTCGATGCCGAAGGCAACCCGACCCAGGCCGCCCTGGGTTTTGCCAAGAAGTGTGGCGTCGAGCTGAGCGAGATCGACCAGAGCGGCCCGAAACTGCGTTTCAGCCAGGTCATCAAAGGCAAGCCGACTGCCAGCCTGCTGCCGACCATCGTTGAAGACTCCCTCAACGACCTGCCGATCCCCAAGCGCATGCGCTGGGGTGCGCGCAAGGAAGAATTCGTACGCCCGACCCAATGGTTGGTGATGCTGCTCGGTGATCAAGTCATCGACTGCACTATCCTGGCCCAGAAGGCCGGCCGCGACTCCCGTGGTCACCGCTTCCACCATCCTGAAGCCGTGCGCATCACCTCGCCGGCCAACTACGCCACTGACCTGCGTGCCGCCTATGTGCTGGCGGATGCCAACGAGCGCCGCGAACTGATCAGCAAGCGTACCGAAGAGCTGGCCCGTTTGCAGGAAGGCACCGCCATCGTGCCGCCAAGCCTGCTCGACGAAGTGACCGCGCTGGTGGAATGGCCGGTGCCGCTGGTGTGCTCGTTCGAGGAGCGCTTCCTCGATGTGCCGCAAGAAGCCCTGATCACCACCATGCAGGACAACCAGAAGTATTTCTGCCTGCTGGATGTGGATGGCAAGTTGCTGCCGCGTTTTATCACCGTGGCCAACATCGAGAGCAAGGACCCGCAGCAGATCATCGCCGGTAACGAAAAAGTCGTGCGCCCGCGCCTGACCGACGCCGAGTTCTTCTTCAAGCAAGACAAGAAGCAAAAACTCGAAGACTTCAACCTGCGCCTGCAGAACGTGGTGTTCCAGGAAAAACTGGGCAGCGTCTACGACAAGGCTGTGCGGGTTTCCAAGCTGGCGGCCTACATCGCCCCGCGCATTGGCGGCGATGCGGCCCTGGCCGCCCGCGCGGGCCTGCTGTGCAAGTGCGACCTGGCCACCGAGATGGTCGGCGAGTTCCCGGAAATGCAAGGTGTTGCCGGTTACTACTACGCGCTCAATGACGGCGAGCCTGAAGACGTCGCCCTGGCCTTGAACGAGCAATACATGCCGCGCGGTGCTGGCGCCGAGCTGCCGACCACCCTGACCGGGGCGGCCGTGGCCATCGCTGACAAGCTGGATACCCTGGTCGGTATCTTCGGCATCGGCATGTTGCCGACCGGCAGCAAAGACCCGTATGCCCTGCGCCGTGCGGCCCTGGGCGTGCTGCGTATCCTGATCGACAAGAAGCTGGACCTCGACCTGACCCAGGCCGTGGTGTTCGCGGTGGGTCAGTTCGGTGGCAAGGTCAAGCAAGCCGGTTTGGCCGAGCAAGTGCTGGAGTTCGTGTTCGACCGCCTGCGTGCGCGCTACGAAGACGAAGGCGTGGACGTTTCCGTCTACCTGTCGGTACGTGCCCTGCAACCCGGCTCGGCACTGGACTTCGACCAGCGTGTGCAAGCCGTACAGGCCTTCCGCAAGCTGCCGGAAGCCGACGCCCTGGCCGCCGTGAACAAGCGCGTGTCGAACCTGCTGAGCAAGGCTGAAGGCCTGGGCAATGCGGATGTCGACCCTGGCTTGTTTGCCGATGCCAAGGAGTTCTCGCTGAACTCGGCCATCGCCAAGGCAGAAAACGCAGTGAAGCCGCTGATAGCCGAACGCAACTACGCCGAAGCACTGGCGCGCCTGGCCACCTTGCGTGAGCCGGTGGATGCGTTCTTTGAAGCGGTGATGATCAATGCCGAAGATGCCGGCGTGCGGAAAAACCGCTACGCCATGCTGGCGCGTCTGCGCGGCTTGTTCGTCAACATCGCCGACATTTCGACGCTGAGCTGATCATGTTGAAACTGCTGATTCTCGATCGGGACGGGGTGATCAATTACGACTCCGACGCCTACATCAAGTCGGTGGAGGAGTGGATCCCGCTGCCCGGCTCGATCGAAGCCATCGCGCAGTTGAGCAAGGCCGGCTGGACGGTAGCCATTGCTACCAACCAGTCCGGCCTTGCCCGCGGCTACTATGACATCGCCACCCTGGACGCCATGCATGCGCGCCTGCGCGCATTGGTGGCCGAACAGGGCGGTGAGGTGGGGCTGGTGGTGTACTGCCCTCACGGGCCGGATGAGGGCTGCGATTGCCGCAAACCCAAGCCTGGCATGTTGAAAATCATTTCAGAACATTACAAGGTGCCCCTGGCTGGGATATGGTTCGTCGGGGACAGTCTCGGTGACCTGGAGGCGGCCAAAGCCGTCGACTCTCAGCCAGTTTTGGTAAAGACCGGAAAAGGCGAGAAGACCCAGGCGAAAAACCTGCCGGTCGGCACCTTGATTTTTGACGATCTGGCGGCGGTTGCCGCAGAACTTATCAACAACTAGTCGCCCTCGACTTCCTGACCAGGGATTGTTCGGGAGTGCACTTTTAACAGGCGGGCGTTGTCCCGCAACGGTAAATGCTGCCATGTCGATTTTGCAGGCCATCAGAACCTTCTTCTTTTACCTGCTGCTGGGCACCAGTTCGTTTCTCTGGTGCACCCTGAGCTTTTTTATTGCGCCCTTTTTGCCATTCAAGGTGCGCTATCGCTTTATCAATGTCTATTGGTGCCGCTGCGCGTTGTGGCTGACCAAGGTGTTCCTGGGCATCCGCTTCGAGGTCAAGGGCGCCGAAAACGTCCCGGACCAGCCCTGCGTGATCCTGTCGAACCACCAGAGCACCTGGGAGACGTTCTTCCTTTCCGCGTATTTCTCGCCCCTGAGCCAGGTGCTCAAGCGTGAGTTGCTGTTCGTCCCGTTCTTTGGCTGGGCCATGGCCATGCTGCGCCCGATCGCCATCGACCGCGACAACCCCAAGGCCGCGCTCAAGCATGTGGCGAAGAAGGGTGACGAGTTGCTCAAGGATGGGGTGTGGGTACTGATTTTCCCGGAAGGCACCCGCGTGCCCTTTGGCACTGTCGGCAAGTTCTCCCGAGGCGGTACGGCATTGGCGGTCAACGCCAACCTGCCGGTACTGCCGATTGCCCACAATGCCGGCAAGTTCTGGCCCAAGGAAGGCTGGGCCAAGCGCGAGGGCACCATCACCGTGGTGATCGGCGAGCCGATGTATGCGCAAGGGGAAGGACCGCGTGCAATTGCAGCGCTCAATGACCGCGCTGCGGCCTGGAATGAAGCGCAGCAACGGGCCATGGGTTCACTGCCGCCACTGCCGGTTGCAGCAGACCAGGCGGTGATCTGACGTTCTGTGGATAACCTGTGTACGCTTTGTTGGCTAAATGCCGTTTTTAGCTTGTAGGCTGATGATTTAATTACATATTTCTTAAGCTAATAAAACACCGAAAAACGTGCATAAGTTTTTTCGACACATGAAGACCGGCCCTTGCGGCCGGTTTTTTATGCACAGCTGTTTATTCTTCCCACAACGGCAACTGCAGGCTGAAAACCGTGCCTTGCCCGACCACACTCGCACAGTCGATCCGCCCCCCATGGCGGTCTATCACCGCCTTGACCATGGTCAGGCCCAGCCCCAGGCCCTCACTGCCCTTGGCCGATGCAAAACGTCGGTATTGGCCGAACAGTTCCGGCAGCTCCTGGGCTGCAATGCCTGGGCCCTGGTCCTGGATATGACAGGCCAGCCCTTGGTCGTTGCGTTCCAGGCGCACCGTCACCGTGGTCCCGGCGGGGCTGTACTTGATCGCATTCTCCATCAGGTTGAACAAGGCGCGGGTCAGCAACGATTGGTCAGCCAGGACCATTTCCTCACCGGCCTCGTCCAGGTCATGAACCAATTGGATAGGTTTCAATTGGGCCAGCAGCGCCACCTGGTCAAACGCATCGAGCACCAGCATGGCAAACAGGCTGGGCTCGAACTGGTAACCGTCGGACTCGGCCTTGGCCAATTGAACGAACGATTCGGTCAGGTTCAATGCGCGGCGCACTTGCTGTTCGATTTGGGTAAAGACCAGCGAGACGTCCGAGACCTCATGGCGCTGTACATCCAGCAAGGCGAGGATTGCCGAGTGGGGCGCCCGCAGGTCATGGGACAGGAACCGCAGCAGGGTTTCACGCTGCTGCTGGGCGTCACGTTCGATACTCAGGTCGGTCAGGCTCAACAGCCAACCCAGCGCCACATCACCATCGGCCGGTAACAACGGCGCCCGTTCCAGGCGCAGGCTGCGTTGCTCGGTGTCGCGGAACTCGACGATTTCCAGGGCTGACAGCGGCGTGTGCACCGCGCCTTGCAAGGGCGGATAGCCCAGGGCCGCCAGTTGCTGCAACAGGTTCTCGCCAATCAGTTCGTTGCCAAACACATCACGGGCGATCCGATTGGCCAGCAGGATTTCGCCCATGGGGTCGGTAATCAGCGTAGCCACCGGCAGGCACTCCAGGCCATCGGCCATAAAGCGCCGGGTGTCGCGGGTACGGCTGACGGCTTGCTCCAGGGCCACGATACGGCCCTGCAACACGTCGCCTTTGCTGACGGCGGCACGACGGCGTTCCGGCAGCACCTTGGGTTCGCTGTCGAGGCGTGCCAATTCCCAACCGAAATAGGCCAGGATCACGCTCAGGCGACGCCAGTTCCAAATCAGGTAGCCCAGCAGCATGCCGATCAGCGTGGCCGCTGGCGACCACCAGAGCCCCAGGCGCAACAGGCCCCAGGAAGCGAGGAGGGCGCCCCCCATGCATCCCAGGGTCAGCCATAGCGCATAGCGCGGGCGCAACAGCAGCAGGCCCAACAACAAGGCCACCATCGTGGTGGACAGCAGTGTGGCCAACCAGCCAGGCAACACGGTAATACTGCGCCCTTGCAGCAGGCCATTGAGGATATTGGCCTGGATCTCGACACCCGGCGTGGTCCCCACGCTGGCCGAAAGCGGCGTCACATAGCGATCGCCCATGCCTGGCGCGGTAGCGCCTACCAGGATGATCCGATCACGCAACAATTGGGCGGGGACTTCGCCACGCAGGACGCTGACATACGGCACGCTGGGAAAGCCGTGGTCGGTGGCGATAAATGGAATACGAATGGCATTGTCCCGTTGCCAGTCGCCCACCTCGGCAGACGCTGGCAACCCTGGCATATCGGCGTGCCGGCCGGTCAACTCGAAGGCCAGCCAGGCCAATTGCGGGACCAGTTGCCCGGGCGGTCCCTCACGCAAGTAGAGGCTGCGCACAATACCGTCGCTGTCCGCTTCCACGTTGATATGGCCAACCCCCCTGGCACAATCGCGCAGTGGCGGCACCGGGAGGATTTGCATGACTGGCTGACCCAGGCGCGGTGTACCTTCGCGAATCAACGGCAACAGGACATTGCCGGCATTGCAGATGGCCTGGGCCAGGCGTTGATCGTTGGCAGGCTCGCGCGCCGGTTCGCTGAAGATCACATCGAGCAGGATCCCGGTGGGTTTGCCGGCACTTAACTGATCAATCAGGTCAGCATGCAGGCGGCGCGACCAAGGCCATTGGCCGAGCGCCTTGAGGCTCATGTCATCAATGGTCACCAGCAGAATGCGCGGGTCCACCGGCAACGGCGCCAGGCGCCGCAGGCCGTCATACAACGGGTTGTTGAAGGAAAGCCCAGGGCTCAGGGAAAGCAGGGCTGTCATCGGCAGCAGCAGCAGGCTGATCCACAGCCACTCCCGGACCAGGCCATGGAACAGGCGTTGGGCCTGGGTTGGCTGGCGCTGTTCAGCCCGGCGCCACCACTTCACCGCGTATTACTGCACACGAGTGGCAGGGGGGTAATAGAAGATGTCATAAACGCCTGCCTCTCCTTCCAGTCCTTGTTCATCAAAGGCCGACACGCGCACGTGATAAAACGAGGCCTTGAGTCCAGTGAAGCTCAAGCGCGGCTCACTGGAGAAGTTTTCCTGCTTGATGTTCATAAATGTTGTATCTGTGGCCACTTGCGCACGGTAGCGCCGGGCACCCGGTTGTGGGTGCAGGATCAGGGTCCAGACCGGCGCATCGCCTTTCTGGCCGTCCTGGCCCATCAACCGTGGGGCGGGCAGTAGCTCAACCGTCTTCAACTCGCCCTGTTCCTTGAGCAATACACCTTGTCGGGCGCCGACCTTCAGTTCACCGTCCACCGGGCCTACCTGGGGTGCTTTCTTGACCTGTCGGCCCACAGGTGGCGGTTCGGTACGGCTGACAGCCACTTGGCCGTTGAGCACCTCGACGACCGATTGCTGATCGTCATTACGCACACGAAAGTGCGTACCGCGTACACCCAGTACGCCCACCGGTGTCACGATCTGAAAGCGGTCATAGTCACTGCTGCGCTTGAGTACGTAGGCTTCGACCTGCCCTTGTTGCAGGATCACCTGCGGGATCGCCTGCTCCTCCACCAGGTGCAGACGCACCTCGGAGCTGGAAGGCAAGACAATGCGCGAACCATCGCCCAGCAACAAGCTGACAAACGCCGAGGGCGAAGTTTTTACGCTTTCCTGTTCATCGATCAGCATGCCTTCTTCCAACACACTGGAGCGTCCCTTGGCATCCAGCTTCCAGGCTTCACCGTTAAGGTGCTGGACGACTGCCGGCAGCGGTTGTGCCCGGCACATCAGGTTGTCATCAATATAGGGCGCCCGCGCAGGTGCAGGCTTGGCCAAAAGGGGCGGGCTGTTGATAACCAGGGCCAGGGCCAGGCTTGAGCCCAACAGGGAAGAAAGGCAATAGGGGCGGGGAAAGAGGGTCATGGCACTCATCAAGGTTCTAGTTCTAAAGGTCCGTGGACTGTACGTTCGTTCAGAAAGCGTCTTGCAGCAGCAGGACCTTGAATCTTGCCTACGATACCCGATGACGAATAGAACTCGATAGCCGTAGTAGCAGGGATGAGGCGCGATGGGAAAAGATGACACATCCCTGTGTCTGCCAGTTCGACAATGCCGAGCCGGGTGTACATCGAAGAAATACTGTCCATCACATCCCCCCGACAGCAGCCCGTAGCGAACCGCGGACTACAGATGATACGTCCCTGTATCGAGAGCGCTTCCCGCGCACGCCCTCCGTGTGTCACTCAGCGAAAGAGAATTTACCTACAAGAGTGGTGCATAGGGGGGGAGCACAACATTTGTTCAGAATCAGAAGATCCACCGTTGGTCCTGGTCAAGCACGCTACCGTGTTGAAAGGCCTGCGGTGCATCAACCGTGCTGAGTCCAGCGTAACCAAGGCCATCTACGGCCTCGTTGTACACCGGTACTTCCTCAAGTGGCACACTGCGGGCATCCACTGTTTGCGTGCCTAAACCGGTGGCCACAACCAACATCAACATCTTTCCCCACACATTGACCTTCTGCACGAGACGCATGTGTCCCGACAACGCATAAAACCTGATTGCCATTGATCCTTTTCCTGAGGGGCTTGAGCCGGTATCTTTCCAGTTGGGTACACGATGTCTAACGGCCTTAGGGCTATCTGATATCAGCGTACCGAGAGATTCAGGGGGCTTGAGAAACTGGCCATAATTGTTCAGATTCAACGGTGAACCAGTACGCTCTCTTTAACCGCTGCAATACTCTTCAAGAAGAAAGGACCCTGCCATGCGTGTCGCGATACTGGATGACGAACCTGCTGAATTGCGGCGGGTGGAACAGACTCTGCGACAAATCCCAAGTGCCTCGGAGCAGCCATGGACGCTGCATTGCTTCGAGCGCGGTGAAGACCTGCTGCGCCAGTTGCGCCGAGAAACCTTCGACCTCTTGGTGCTCGATTGGCAACTGCCGGACCTGAGTGGCCTCGCGATCCTGCGCTGGACCCGTGAACACATGGAGGCGCCGCCTCCCGTCATCATGCTCACCAGCCGCGATGGCGAGAGCGATATTGTCCAGGCGTTGAACAGCGGGGCGGATGACTATGTCAGCAAGCCATTTCGGCCCAATGAGTTGAAGGCGCGGGTTAGTGCGGTGTTGCGCCGTCATGGCCTGCAGAAGTCTGCAGCCACTGAAGTGCTGATCTTCAATGACCTGACCTTCGACGATGCCGAACTGACCGTTACCCGCGCCGGCAGCCCCATCAACCTGACCGAGCGTGAATACCGTCTGGCACGCTGCCTGTTTGCCAATCTGGCTCGCCCACTGTCACGGGAGTATCTCTACGAACGTTTCTGGACCCATGAAGAGATGGTGTCGTCGCGGCCGTTGGATACCCATATCTATCGGCTACGCAACAAGCTGGGGCTGACCCCAGAGCGGGGTTGGCAGTTGCTAACGATCTATGGGTATGGCTATCGCTTGGAGAGCGTGAGCGCGGCGACTGCATAAGCCGATGTTCCACGTGGAGCATTTTGGACGCGCCCGGAATCTGGGCAATAAAAAAGGCCAACGTAAACGTTGGCCTTTTTTATTGCGCAATCGCGTTATCAGAAGTCCAGGTTGGACACTGCCAAGGCATTGCTCTCGATGAAGTCACGACGTGGCTCAACCGCATCACCCATCAGGGTGTTGAAGATCTGGTCCGCGCCAATGGCGTCTTCGATGGTCACGCGCAGCATACGACGCTGGGCTGGGTCCATGGTGGTTTCCCACAGCTGATCCGGGTTCATCTCGCCCAGACCTTTGTAACGCTGGATGGTGTGGCGCTTGGTGCTTTCGGCCATCAACCAGTCCAGGGCTTCCTTGAACTCCTTGACCTGCTTCTTGCGCTCGCCACGCTGAATATAAGCGCCGTCGTCCAGCAGGGTGCTCAGTTGCGCGCCCAAGGTAACCACGGTCTTGTAATCATTGCTGCCGAAGAAGTCGCGGTTGAAGGTGACGTAGTTCGACAGGCCGTGAGAGATCAGTTCGACCTCTGGCAGCCAGACGTTACGTTCACGGTCTTCGCGCAGGCTGGCTTTGTACACCAGGCCGGACTTCTCGACCGTGCGCAGGCGCACTTCATACTGGGCCAGCCAATCCTGCATCGCTGCGTGATCGCCCAACTGTTCCAGGCTCACGGCTGGCAGGTAGATGAAGTGCTCGGTCAGCTCCTGAGGGTACAGGCGCGACAAACGCTTGAGGGTCTTCATCACCATGCGGAAGTCGTTTACCAGGCGCTCCAGCGCCTCACCGGAGATACCCGGGGCTTCGTCGTTCAAGTGCAGGCTGGCATCTTCCAGGGCCGACTGCGTCATGTACTCTTCCATGGCGTCGTCGTCTTTGATGTATTGCTCTTGCTTGCCCTTTTTCACTTTGTACAACGGCGGCTGGGCGATGTAGATGTAGCCACGCTCGATCAGCTCCGGCAACTGACGGAAGAAGAAGGTCAGTAGCAGGGTACGGATGTGCGAACCGTCGACGTCAGCATCGGTCATGATGATGATGTTGTGATAGCGCAACTTATCAATGTTGTACTCATCGCGACCAATGCCACAGCCCAGGGCGGTGATCAAGGTGCCGACTTCCTGGGAGGAAATCATCTTGTCGAAACGGGCTTTCTCAACGTTGAGGATCTTACCCTTCAACGGCAGGATCGCCTGGGTGCGGCGGTTACGCCCCTGCTTGGCGGAGCCGCCAGCAGAGTCACCTTCCACCAGGTACAGTTCGGAGAGGGCAGGGTCCTTCTCCTGGCAGTCCGCCAACTTGCCTGGTAGGCCAGCGATATCCAGTGCACCTTTACGACGGGTCATTTCACGGGCTTTACGCGCCGCTTCACGAGCCCGCGCCGCGTCGATCATCTTGCCGACAACCAGCTTGGCTTCGTTGGGGTTTTCCAACAGGAAGTCGGAGAAGTACTTGCCCATTTCCTGTTCGACAGCGGTCTTCACTTCAGAAGAAACCAGCTTGTCCTTGGTCTGGGAGCTGAACTTCGGATCTGGCACCTTAACCGAAATAATCGCAGTCAGGCCTTCGCGGGCATCGTCACCGGTGGTGGCAACTTTGTGCTTCTTCGCCAGGCCTTCGGCTTCGATGTAGGTGTTCAGGTTGCGCGTCAGTGCGGAACGGAAACCCACCAGGTGAGTACCGCCATCGCGCTGGGGAATGTTGTTGGTGAAGCACAACAGGTTCTCGTTGAAGCTGTCGTTCCACTGCAGGGCGATTTCCACGCCGATGCCGTCTTCACGCTGGATATTGAAGTGGAACACCTGGTTGACCGCAGTCTTGTTGGTGTTCAGGTATTCAACGAACGCACGCAGGCCACCTTCGTATTTGAACAGCTCTTCCTTGCCGCTGCGCTCGTCCTTGAGGACGATACCCACACCGGAGTTGAGGAAGGACAGCTCACGAATCCGCTTGGCCAGGATGTCCCAGCTGAAGTGGATATTCTTGAAAGTGTCAGCCGAAGGCTTGAAGTGAATCTGGGTACCCGTGGTTTCGCTTTCACCGACGATCGCCATCGGTGCCTGAGGCACGCCATGCACATAGGTCTGTTCCCAGATCTTGCCGCTGCGGCGAACGGTCAGGATCAGTTCTTCTGACAGAGCGTTGACCACCGACACACCTACACCGTGCAAACCGCCGGATACTTTATAGGAGTTGTCGTCGAACTTACCGCCAGCGTGGAGCACGGTCATGATGACCTCTGCCGCCGATACGCCTTCTTCTTTATGCACATCTACCGGAATGCCACGACCGTTGTCGCGCACGGTGATGGATTCATCCGGGTGGATGATGATGCTGATGTCGTCGCAATGGCCGGCGAGCGCTTCGTCGATGGAGTTGTCGACCACCTCGAACACCATGTGGTGCAGACCGCTACCATCATCGGTGTCGCCAATGTACATACCGGGACGTTTGCGTACGGCATCCAAACCTTTCAGCACTTTAATGCTGGTCGAGTCGTACGTGTTTTCTTCGCTCATGCCTTCACTCCCGATGGTCGTGGGTCTGGGTGATACGGCCTTGTTCCACGTGGAACAAAGCGACTGGCGTTTCCGTCTGCCAGCCTTCCCTCAATAATTCGTGGTCTACACAGGTAATAAACACCTGGCAGCGTAAGTCTTCCAACAAGCGGCATAGCGCGCGGCGGTGTTGCTCATCCAATTCGGAGGGCAAGTCATCCACCAGATAAATACACTGCCCGCGCCGGGCCTGGCTAACCAAATGCCCCTGGGCGATACGCAGCGCGCAGACCACCAACTTCTGCTGGCCACGGGACAAGATATCCGCGGCGTTATGTGCACCTAATCTAAGGCGCAAATCAGCGCGTTGCGGTCCTGCCTGGGTGTGGCCAATTTGCTGATCCCGTTGCAAAGAGGTGGCGAGTACTGCACTCAAGTCACGCTCTTTGTCCCAACCACGGTAGTAACTCAGCGTCAGCCCCTCGAGTTCCAGCAACTCACTCAAGGTCTGCTCAAAGACTGGTTTCAAGGCTTTGATGTAGGTGCGGCGGTATTCATCAATTTCGTCGCTGGCCAGGCACAGTTCACGGTCCCAGGCCGCTTGCGAAGCGGCGTCAAGTGTACCATGCCGCAGCCATGAGTTCCGCTGCCGCAGGGCCTTCTGCAGGCGCTGCCATGTGGCCATGAACCGCGGTTCCACGTGGAACACTCCCCAATCGAGGAACTGTCTGCGGATTTTGGGTGCGCCTTCCAGCAAGCGGAAGCTGTCAGGGTTGATCAATTGCAGGGGCAGGATTTCCGCCAACTGCGCGGCACTGCGCGCATTCTGCCCATCAATACGGATCTGGAACTCCCCCTGGCGATCACGGGATATCCCCAGGCTGCTGTGCCCGCCTTGCGCCAGTTCAACCTGGCCAAATACGGTGCACGCCAATTGCTCGTACTGAATTACCGGTAACAGGCGGGCGCTGCGAAAAGAACGAGCCAGGCCCAGCAAGTGAATGGCTTCCAGCACGCTGGTTTTGCCACTGCCGTTGGCGCCGTGGAGGATATTGATGCGGGGGGAGGGGGAGAAGGTCACCGGGTGCAGATTGCGCACCGCGGTGACCGAGACGCGACTGAGGGACATCTAGCTTCTGCTGAGCATGATTACAGGCGCATCGGCATAACAACGTAAGCCGAGTCGTCGTTATCGGATTCTTGCACCAGGGCGCTGCTGTTGGAGTCTGACAGGATCAGACGCACCTGCTCGGTGGTCATCACCCCCAGCACGTCCAGCAGGTAGCTCACGTTGAAGCCGATTTCCAACGAACCACCGTTGTAATCAACGCTGATTTCTTCTTCAGCTTCTTCCTGCTCCGGGTTATTGGCCTGGATTTTCAGTTGACCGTTGGCCAATTGCAGGCGAATGCCGCGATATTTTTCGTTGGACAGGATCGCCGTACGGCTGAAGGCTTCACGCAAGGCCTGACGATCACCGATCACCAGTTTGTCGCCACCCTTGGGCAGCACGCGCTCATAGTCCGGGAACTTGCCATCTACCAGCTTGGACGTGAAGGTGAACTCGCCTGTGGTGGCCCGGATGTGATGCTGGCCCAAAACAATGCTGACGTTACCGTCCGGCTCGGTGAGCAGGCGCGCCAGTTCGAGGATACCTTTGCGCGGCACGATCACCTGGTGACGATCCGGCTGGCCGATATCAGCCTTCATCGAGCACATTGCCAGGCGGTGACCGTCGGTGGCCACGGCACGGATAATGCCTTCGGAGACTTCCAGCAGCATACCGTTGAGGTAGTAACGCACGTCCTGCTGGGCCATGGCGAAGCTGGTGCGCTCGATCAAACGGCGCAGGCGGCTTTGCTCCAGGCTGCAGGTCAGCGAACCCGGGCCTTCTTCCACAGTCGGGAAGTCGTTGGCCGGCAAGGTCGACAGGGTGAAACGACTGCGCCCGGCCTTGACCACCAACTTCTGCTCATCGACCTTGATGTCGATCAGCGCGTCGTTGGGCAGGCTTTTGCAGATATCCATCAGCTTGCGCGCAGGCACGGTGATCTCGCCGGGCTCGGCGGGTTCTTCCAGCTGTACACGTCCAACCAGTTCGACTTCCAGGTCGGTACCGGTCAACGACAGCTGCTGGCCTTCGACAACCAACAATACGTTGGAAAGTACCGGCAAGGTCTGTCGGCGCTCGACGACGCCTGCGACCAGTTGCAGGGGTTTCAACAGGGCTTCGCGTTGAATGGTGAAATGCATGGTCTAGTCCCTTGCCTTAATAAGCTGCGCTGGTGTTCATCAAGTTGTCAGTGTACGCAGCAGGTTCTTGTAGTCCTCGCGAATATCCGCGTCGGATTCCTTAAGTTCATTGATCTTGCGGCACGCGTGCAAGACCGTGGTGTGGTCGCGACCACCAAACACATCGCCAATTTCCGGCAGGCTATGGTTGGTCAGCTCTTTGGAGAGCGCCATGGCCACCTGACGGGGACGCGCTACCGAGCGCGAGCGGCGCTTGGATAGCAGGTCGGAAATCTTGATCTTGTAGTACTCGGCCACGGTGCGTTGAATGTTATCCACACTGACCAGTTTGTCTTGCAACGCCAACAGGTCTTTGAGGGATTCGCGAATCAACTCGATGGTAATGTCGCGGCCCATGAAGTGCGAGTGAGCGATGACCCGCTTAAGCGCGCCTTCCAGTTCACGCACGTTGGAGCGAATGCGCTGGGCAATGAAGAACGCCGCGTCGTGAGGCAGGTCGACTTTCGCCTGGTCGGCCTTCTTCATCAGGATCGCGACCCGGGTTTCCAGTTCCGGCGGCTCTACCGCAACGGTCAGGCCCCAGCCGAAGCGCGATTTCAGGCGTTCTTCCAGGCCTTCGATTTCCTTCGGGTAACGGTCGCTGGTGAGGATGACCTGCTGGCCACCTTCAAGCAGGGCGTTGAACGTGTGGAAAAACTCTTCCTGGGAACGTTCCTTGCGCGCGAAGAATTGAATGTCATCGATCAGCAGCGCATCAACGGAGCGATAGAAGCGCTTGAATTCGTTGATCGCATTGAGTTGCAACGCCTTGACCATGTCGGCCACGAAGCGCTCCGAGTGCAGGTACACGACCTTGGCATTCGGGTTCTTCTTTAATAGGTGGTTACCTACGGCGTGCATCAAGTGCGTCTTACCCAAGCCAACGCCGCCATACAGGAAGAGCGGGTTGTAACCGTGCTTGGGATTATCAGCCACCTGCCAGGCCGCGGCGCGGGCCAGTTGGTTGGATTTACCTTCGACGAAGTTCTCAAAGGTAAAGGTGCGGTTCAGGTAGCTGGTGTGCTTGAGTGCGCCTTCGACCTGGACCGTGCGCTGTTCGGCGCGCACCGGTGCCTGCTGCGAGCTGGCGCCCGCCATTGGGTCGAAGCTGTCGCGGGACGGCTCTTCACTGACCGGCGCATTTTTTTGCGCCATGGATTTGCTCGGCGCTGGCTGCGCCAGCGCCGGTGCGTGGTTGACCGGTGCGGCAGCGGCCTGGGCGTGCGATGCAGCGGCCGCCAGCGGCGCATTAGGCGCAGCGCGCGGCGCGGAGCTGCGTTTGCTGCCTATTAATAAGGAGAGCGCCGGAGCCATCCCATTGCCATGTTCGTCGAACAATTCGAGAACGCGGCTCAGGTACTTCTCGTTGACCCAGTCGAGTACAAAACGATTGGGTGCGTAGACACGCAACTCGTCGCCTTCGGCTTCGACCTGTAGCGGACGGATCCAGGTGTTGAATTGCTGGGCAGGCAGCTCATCGCGCAAAAGCTCCACGCACTGCTGCCAAAGTTCCACTGACACGGATATCCCCTAAGTTGAAAGCCGGTGAGGCAAAAACAGCCGCCATTGTAGCGGCGAGCGGCCCACTTATCCACATGTAGGTTTCTCACAGCCCGCCAAGAATCAATGCCTTAACCGTGAAAAAGGCGACAAATGGTCTGTGCATAAGCTCTGTGGATAAGCGCCCCTAAGCTCGTTGTACAAGTGGGGTCAAAAGTCTGTGGGTAACTGGCCTGTGGATAAGTTGCCATTCCACACACAGCTTATCCGATAGCGCAGCACAGGCAGAGCACCGTTTCTCCCCCGTGTTGTCATTCTCTGTACAGCACGTGGAATATGGCCTTAAGGCAGTTATCCACAGATGATCGCGTCCCTAGCTTTTATAAGCTTTACAGAAAAGCTTTAAATAACTTCCTTCTTTATTTTTATATCTATGGCATTGCTCGTCAAAGTCGAACCGCCTGGAATCGGTCCCGATGCCTTCAGATATCTAATTGAAGGAATAGCTGGTTGGAAATTGACCTAGAGGCTTGCTTTCTCTAGAATCCCCGGTCTCTTAAAACGGGGGCCATTCCGGCCCGTTGTGGACGAACCAGGTAACACGCCATGAAACGTACTTTCCAACCAAGCACCATCAAACGCGCCCGTACCCACGGTTTCCGTGCTCGCATGGCTACCAAGAACGGCCGTGCTGTCCTGTCGCGTCGCCGCGCCAAAGGTCGTGCGCGTCTGGCAGTTTGATAATCCGGTACTGGTGGTGAGTCAGGACTTCAGTCGGGAAAAGCGTCTGCTAACCCCCCGGCATTTCAAGGCAGTCTTTGACTCCCCCACCGGCAAGGTTCCGGGGAAAAGTCTCCTGCTCCTTGCGCGTAACAACGATCTGGATCACCCCCGTCTCGGGTTGGTGATCGGCAAGAAGAGCGTAAAGCTCTCCGTTGAGCGCAATCGCCTCAAGCGTCTGATGCGCGAATCGTTTCGCCTCCACCAGGACACTCTGGTTGGTTGGGATATTGTTATCGTTGCGCGCAAAGGCTTGGGGGACGTAGAAAACCCCGAATTGATTCAGCATTTCGGCAAGCTCTGGAAACGTTTGGCTCGCACCAGCAAGCCGACCCCAGCAGTCAGCCCCGAAACTGTAGGGGTAGACAGCACTGATGCGTAAACTGGCCCTCGTTCCGATCCAGTTTTACCGCTATGCCATTAGTCCGCTGATGGCCAGCCACTGTCGTTTCTACCCCAGTTGTTCCTGCTACGCGTATGAAGCCATAGAAAATCATGGCCTTCTGCGCGGTGGCTGGCTGACCTTTCGTCGTTTAGGTCGCTGTCATCCGTGGAATCCCGGTGGTTATGACCCGGTTCCGCCTATCCCTACCTCCCGTTCTTCTTCGATGGCCGAGTAATCATGGATATTAAACGCACGATCCTGATCGTCGCCCTGGCAATCGTGTCCTACGTTATGGTTCTGAAATGGAACCAGGACTATGGCCAGGCTGCCCTGCCGACTCAGAATGTTGCTACCAATCAGTCTGCTCCTGCTATTGCAGATGCACCGTTGGGTAACAATGCTTCCGCCAGTGCCGATGTACCCAGCGCGAATGCCGATACCAGCACCCCTGTAGATAACGCGGTCATCACCAATAAAGACCTCATCCACGTCAAGACGGATGTGCTGGACCTGGCGATCGATCCACAGGGCGGCGATATCGCCCAGTTGAAATTGCCACTGTATCCACGTCGCCAAGACCACCCGGATGTTCCTTTCCAGTTGTTCGATAACGGTGGCGAGCGTGTTTATCTGGCGCAAAGCGGCCTGACTGGCACTGATGGTCCTGATGCTCGCGCTACCGGTCGTCCGGTTTATTCGACCGAACAGAAGACTTATCAACTGGCTGATGGCCAGAACCAGTTGAACGTCGACCTGAAATTCAGTCACGACGGCATCAATTACATCAAGCGCTTCAGCTTCACCCGCGGTTTGTACGATCTGAAAGTCACGTACCTGATCGACAACACCAGCGAAAAGGCCTGGACCGGCAACCTGTTTGCCCAGCTCAAGCGTGATGGCAGCTCCGATCCGTCTTCCAGCACTGCCACCGGCACCGCGACTTACCTGGGCGCCGCCCTGTGGACAAGTAGCGAGCCGTACAAAAAAGTGTCGATGAAAGATATCGACAAGGCCGCGCTGAAAGAAACAGTGCAAGGTGGTTGGGTAGCCTGGCTGCAACACTACTTTGTAACCGCGTGGATCCCGAACAAGGGTGAAGCCAACCTGGTCCAGACCCGCAAGGACAACCAGGGCAACTACATCATTGGTTTCACTGGCCCGGCGTTGACCGTTGCGCCAGGCGCCAAGGCTGAAACCAGTGCCACCTTGTATGCCGGCCCGAAAAGCCAGGCCGTACTCAAGGAGTTATCCCCAGGTCTGGAACTGACTGTGGATTACGGCATCCTGTGGTTCATTGCCCAGCCAATCTTCTGGTTGCTGCAACATATCCACAGCATTGTTGGTAACTGGGGCTGGTCGATCATCTTCCTGACCATGCTGATCAAGGGGATTTTCTTCCCGCTGTCGGCCGCCAGCTACAAGTCGATGGCCCGTATGCGAGCCGTTGCGCCGAAACTGGCTGCACTCAAAGAGCAACATGGCGACGACCGGCAGAAAATGTCGCAAGCCATGATGGAGCTGTACAAGAAAGAGAAGATCAACCCGCTGGGTGGATGCTTGCCGATTCTGGTACAGATGCCGGTGTTCCTGTCGCTGTACTGGGTACTCCTGGAAAGCGTGGAAATGCGCCAGGCGCCGTTCATGCTGTGGATAACTGACCTGTCGATCAAGGACCCGTTCTTTATCCTGCCGATCATCATGGGCGCGACCATGTTCATCCAGCAGCGCCTGAACCCGACTCCTCCAGATCCGATGCAGGCCAAGGTAATGAAAATGATGCCTATCATCTTCACCTTCTTCTTCCTGTGGTTCCCGGCTGGTCTGGTTCTGTACTGGGTGGTCAACAACGTGTTGTCGATCTCTCAACAGTGGTACATCACACGTAAGATCGAAGCGGCTGCCAAAAAAGCCGAGGCGTAACTTACTCTGTGGATAACCACTCAAGACGCCCCCTCGTGGGGCGTTTTGCATTCTGTCACTTTTGTCTGGGAAACCGCTGATGAGCGCTCCTCGTGAAACCATCGCCGCCGTCGCCACCGCTCAAGGCCGGGGCGGTGTCGGTATCGTTCGTATTTCCGGGCCGCTTGCCGGCATGGCCGCCCAAGCGATCAGTGGGCGTGAGCTCAAGCCCCGGTATGCGCATTACGGGCCTTTTTTCGGCGAGGAGCTTGAGGTACTGGATGAGGGCCTGGCCCTGTATTTCCCGGGCCCGAACTCATTCACCGGTGAAGATGTGCTGGAACTGCAGGGCCATGGCGGGCCTATCGTCCTGGATATGCTGCTGCAGCGCTGCCTGCAACTGGGTTGCCGCCTTGCCCGGCCGGGTGAATTCAGCGAGCGCGCATTTCTCAACGACAAGCTCGACCTGGCCCAGGCCGAAGCCATCGCCGACCTGATCGAGGCCAGTTCTGCACAGGCGGCGCGCAATGCCTTGCGTTCGTTGCAGGGGGCGTTTTCCCTGCGTGTGCATAACCTCACCGAGCAATTGATCAGTTTGCGCATCTATGTCGAGGCGGCGATTGATTTCCCGGAAGAAGAAATCGACTTTCTTGCCGATGGCCATGTCCTGGCCATGCTCGATAAGGTGCGGGACGAGTTATCCACAGTTTTGAAGGAGGCCGGGCGGGGCGCATTGCTGCGTGATGGCATGACCGTGGTGATTGCCGGCCGGCCCAACGCCGGCAAGTCCAGCTTGCTCAACGCCCTGGCGGGGCGTGAAGCGGCGATTGTCACCGAGATTGCCGGCACCACCCGGGATATCCTGCGCGAACATATCCACATTGATGGCATGCCGCTGCATGTGGTCGATACCGCGGGGTTGCGTGATACCGATGACCAGGTGGAAAAGATTGGTGTGGAGCGGGCGCTCAAGGCTATCAGTGAGGCTGATCGTGTCTTGCTGGTGGTAGACGCGACGGCGCCTGAGGCCCTGGATCCTTTTGCCCTGTGGCCGGAGTTTCTTGAGCAGCGGCCAGACCCGGCCAAGGTCACGCTGATTCGCAACAAGGCAGACCTGACCGGTGAAGCCATCGCCCTGGAAGTCAGTGACGATGGCCATGTCACCATCAGCCTCAGCGCCAAGTCTGCCGGCGATGGCCTGGAGCTGCTGCGCGACCATCTCAAGGCCTGCATGGGCTACGAACAGACCTCGGAAAGCAGCTTCAGTGCTCGCCGTCGCCACCTTGAGGCACTGCGCCATGCCAGTGCCGCCCTTGAGCATGGTCGAGCGCAGTTGACCCTGGCAGGGGCAGGAGAGCTTCTGGCCGAGGATTTGCGCCAGGCACAGCAGCTTCTGGGGGAGATTACCGGGGCATTCAGTTCCGATGACCTGCTGGGTAGGATCTTTTCCAGTTTCTGTATCGGTAAATAACCCTTCGTTGTTCACAGACAGGCCATTGGTGCCTGTCTGTTTTGTCCGTTTCAGGACACTCCCACGTATTTTCTAACAATAACCTCGCCCCGAGGTGGCCTTGCCGTGAGCGAATTTTGCCGGGGTTGATGCGTTTCTGTGGATTAAGCCCTGTGAATAACCGCCCCTGTGCCCAGTTGATAACAGGGCTTGAAACCTGAGTAAAAACCCCTCTGTGGATAACCACCTGTTTAATCCACAGGCTTAAAGCACTTATCCAAGGGCCTCCCGACCACCTAACCACAGACTTTTGATTCTCTGTACATAAAGTAAATAAAGGCCTGTAGCAATCTATCCACAGAAAGTAGGCTCAGTAGAAATAAACATAAAAACAAAGATTTAATAAATTTCTCTCTTTTAATTTCTATTGTCTGTGATTCATCCACAGCTGGTTAAATTTTGTGCAAAGGGTTCTTTAGGAAGGGCTAAGTCCCTATACTTGCCGCCATAGCTCCAAAACCCTTTCAACAAACAATTCCTGATTACCTACATAAGCAGGCACGAGGTGCGTGGTGGATTTCCCTTCCCGTTTTGAAGTGATCGTCATCGGCGGCGGTCATGCCGGTACCGAGGCAGCACTGGCGTCAGCCCGCATGGGGGTCAAAACCCTGTTGCTGACGCACAACGTGGAAACCCTCGGTGCCATGAGTTGCAACCCCGCCATCGGTGGGATCGGCAAGAGCCATCTGGTCAAGGAAATTGACGCCCTTGGCGGTGTGATGGCCATGGCTACCGACAAGGGTGGTATTCAATTTCGCGTGCTCAACAGCCGCAAAGGCCCGGCCGTGCGGGCTACCCGGGCACAAGCCGACCGCATCCTGTACAAGGCGGCCGTGCGCGAAACCCTGGAAAACCAACCCAACCTGTGGATATTTCAACAGGCAGCGGATGACCTGATCGTCGAGCAGGACCAGGTGCGTGGTGTTGTCACTCAGATGGGCCTGCGTTTTTTCGCAGAATCCGTAGTGTTGACCACCGGTACCTTCCTCGGTGGACTTATCCACATCGGGATGCAGAACTATTCCGGTGGTCGCGCCGGTGATCCGCCGTCGATTGCCCTGGCTCATCGCCTGCGCGAACTGCCACTGCGTGTCGGTCGCCTGAAAACCGGGACCCCGCCGCGTATCGACGGGCGTTCTGTGGATTTCTCGGTGATGACCGAGCAAGCCGGGGATACGCCGATCCCGGTAATGTCGTTCATGGGTTCCAAGGAGCAACACCCCAAGCAGGTGAGTTGCTGGATTACCCACACCAATGCGCGTACCCACGAAATCATCGCCGCCAACCTCGATCGTTCGCCGATGTATTCCGGGGTAATCGAGGGCATCGGCCCGCGTTATTGCCCGTCGATCGAAGACAAGATCCACCGCTTTGCCGACAAGGAAAGCCATCAGGTCTTTATCGAGCCGGAAGGTTTGACGACCCACGAGCTGTACCCGAACGGGATTTCCACTTCCCTGCCGTTCGATGTGCAAATCCAGATCGTGCAGTCGATTCGCGGCATGGAAAACGCGCATATCGTGCGCCCTGGCTACGCTATCGAATACGACTACTTCGACCCACGGGACTTGAAATACAGCCTGGAAACCAAAGTGATCGGCGGTCTGTTCTTCGCTGGGCAAATCAACGGCACCACCGGTTACGAAGAAGCCGGCGCCCAGGGTTTGCTGGCCGGGACCAACGCCGCATTGCGTGCCCAGGGCAAAGACAGCTGGTGCCCGCGCCGCGATGAAGCGTACATCGGGGTGTTGGTCGACGACCTGATTACCCTGGGTACCCAGGAACCGTACCGGATGTTCACCTCCCGGGCCGAATATCGCCTGATCCTGCGCGAAGACAACGCCGACCTGCGCCTGACTGAAAAAGGTCGCGAACTGGGCCTGGTCGATGACGCACGTTGGGAAGCATTCTGCAAAAAACGCGAAAGCATCGAACTGGAAGAGCAGCGCCTGAAAAGTACCTGGGTACGCCCGGGCACCGAGCAGGGCGATGCCATTGCCGAAAAGTTCGGTACGCCGCTGACCCACGAGTACAACCTGTTGAACCTGCTGTCCCGCCCGGAAATCGACTACGCTGGTCTGGTCTCGGTAACCGGCGGCGGCGCAGAAGATCCACAGGTGGCTGAGCAGGTCGAAATCAAGACCAAATATGCCGGTTACATTGACCGCCAGCAGGACGAGATCGCTCGACTGCGCGCCAGTGAAGACACCAAGCTGCCGGCGGATATCGATTACACCGGGATTTCCGGGCTGTCGAAAGAGATTCAAAGCAAGCTGGGGATAACTCGTCCCGAGACCCTGGGGCAGGCTTCCCGTATCCCGGGTGTCACCCCAGCAGCCATTTCGCTGTTGATGATTCATTTGAAAAAACGCGGCGCGGGCCGTCAGTTGGAGCAAAGCGCTTGAGTTCGTTGGTCACCTCGCAACACGCCGAAGAGTTATCCACAGGGGCACGCCAGTTGGGCGTGGACCTGACCGCAGCCCAGCACGAATTGCTGCTGGGCTACCTGGCCCTGTTGATCAAATGGAACAAGGCCTACAACCTCACGGCGGTGCGCGATCCCGATGAAATGGTCTCGCGCCACCTGCTCGACAGCTTGAGCGTGATGCCATTTATCGAAAATGGCCGCTGGCTGGACGTCGGCAGTGGCGGTGGTATGCCTGGCATCCCGCTGGCCATCCTGTTTCCCGAGTCGCAAGTGACCTGCCTGGACAGCAACGGCAAAAAAACCCGCTTCCTGACCCAGGTCAAACTCGAACTCAAGCTGGACAACCTGCAAGTTATCCACAGCCGCGTCGAAGCCTTCACGCCTGAACGGCCCTTCAACGGAATTGTTTCCAGGGCCTTCAGCAGCATGGAGAACTTCAGCAACTGGACCCGCCACCTGGGCGACCTGAACACCCGTTGGCTGGCAATGAAGGGCGTTCATCCAAGCGACGAGCTGTTAGCATTGCCGGCAGACTTCCACCTCGATAGCGAACATGCCTTGGCCGTACCCGGTTGCCAAGGCCAACGCCATCTGCTGATACTGCGCCGCACGGCATGATTGGGAACACAAGCAAGAATGGCTAAGGTATTCGCGATAGCGAACCAGAAAGGTGGCGTGGGCAAAACCACCACCTGCATCAACCTCGCAGCATCCCTGGTCGCTACCAAGCGTCGGGTGCTGTTGATCGATCTCGATCCACAGGGCAACGCCACCATGGGTAGCGGTGTGGATAAACACGGCCTGGAAAACTCGGTCTACGACTTGCTGATAGGCGAGTGCGACCTGGCCCAGGCCATGCACTATTCCGAACACGGCGGTTATCAACTGCTGCCGGCCAACCGCGATTTGACCGCGGCGGAAGTGGTGCTGCTGGAAATGCAGATGAAAGAAAGCCGTCTGCGCAGCGCCCTGGCACCGATCCGCGAGAATTACGATTACATTCTGATCGACTGCCCGCCGTCGCTGTCGATGCTGACGCTCAACGCATTGGTCGCCGCCGATGGGGTGATTATCCCCATGCAGTGCGAGTACTTCGCCCTCGAAGGCTTGAGCGACCTTGTGGATAACATCAAGCGTATCGCCGAGTTGCTCAACCCGAACCTGAAAATCGAAGGCCTGCTGCGGACCATGTATGACCCGCGCCTGAGCCTGATGAACGATGTGTCGGCGCAGCTCAAGGAACACTTTGGCGAGCAGCTCTACGACACCGTGATCCCGCGTAACATCCGCCTGGCCGAAGCGCCAAGCTATGGCATGCCCGCGCTGGCGTACGACAAGTCATCGCGCGGTGCCATTGCCTACCTGGCGCTGGCCGGCGAGATGGTTCGTCGCCAACGCCGTCATTCACGCACCGCTGCAGCCCAGCCAACTTAAGGAATCCCCATGGCCGTCAAGAAACGAGGTCTCGGACGTGGACTGGATGCACTGCTGAGTGGTCCGACTGTCACTTCGCTGGAAGAACAGGCGGTGCAGGCCGACTCCCGTGAGCTGCAACACTTGCCCCTGGACCTGATCCAGCGTGGCAAGTACCAGCCGCGCCGGGACATGGACCCGCATGCGCTGGAGGAGTTGGCGAACTCGATCAAGGCCCAGGGCGTGATGCAGCCGATTGTCGTACGCCCCATTGGTGGCGGCCGGTTTGAAATCATCGCCGGCGAACGCCGCTGGCGCGCCAGCCAGCAGGCTGGCCAGGAAACCATCCCGGCGATGGTGCGCGATGTGCCGGATGAAACGGCCATCGCCATGGCACTGATCGAGAATATCCAGCGCGAAGACCTCAATCCCATCGAGGAAGCCATTGCCCTGCAGCGCTTGCAGCAGGAATTCAAGCTGACCCAGCAAGAAGTGGCCGACGCGGTGGGCAAATCCCGTGTCACGGTTTCCAACCTGCTGCGCCTGATCGCGCTGCCGGAAGTGATCAAGACCATGCTGTCCCACGGCGACCTGGAAATGGGTCATGCCCGTGCTTTGCTCGGTTTACCGGAAAATCAACAGGTTGAAGGGGCGCGACACGTTGTCGCACGAGGTCTCACCGTTCGTCAGACCGAGGCCCTGGTGCGCCAGTGGCTCAGTGGCAAACCTGCGCCGGTCGAAACCACCAAGACTGATCCGGATATTGCGCGCCTGGAGCAGCGCCTGGCCGAGCGGCTGGGCTCTGCGGTACAGATTCGCCACGGCAAGAAGGGCAAAGGGCAATTGGTTATCGGATATAACTCCCTCGATGAGCTTCAGGGCGTTCTTTCCCATATCCGCTGAAACATTTGCTTATGTAGCGCGCAGTCGGAAATCACTACCTGGCAGTTGAATAGGGGCTGAACCGCCCCTATACTCTGCGCGCATTTTGTCGGCACAAATTATGCCAAGTTATTGATTTCCGGCAGCCGACCATTGAGGAGCAAGAGTGATGGAAACCCGCACGCCAAACACGTTGCCGTTCCATCGCTTGGCTGTTTTTCCGGTTTTATTGGCCCAATTTGTCATTTTGCTGATCGCTGCATTGGCGCTTTGGTACTGGCATGGGGTCGTAGCCGGATATTCAGGACTCTGCGGAGGCCTGATAGCCTTGCTGCCCAATATGTATTTTGCTCACAGGGCCTTTCGGTTTTCCGGCGCCCGGGCAGCCCAGGCTATCGTCCGGTCCTTTTATGCCGGCGAGGCAGGGAAACTGATTTTGACGGCAGTGCTGTTTGCACTGACCTTTGCAGGTGTGAAGCCATTGGCGCCGCTGGCTGTATTCGGCGTCTTCGTGTTGACCCAACTGGTCAGCTGGTTCGCTCCCCTGCTAATGAAAACAAGACTTTCGAAACCTTAGGGCGTTTGAGGCAACCATGGCAGAAACAACCGCTTCGGGCTATATCCAGCACCACTTGCAGAACCTGACCTTCGGTCAGCTTCCCAACGGCGGCTGGGGCTTTGCCCACTCCGCAGCAGAGGCCAAAGAAATGGGCTTCTGGGCTTTCCACCTGGATACTCTGGGCTGGTCGGTCGCATTGGGTCTGATCTTCGTCCTGATTTTCCGCATGGCGGCCAAGAAGGCGACTTCCGGTCAGCCAGGTGCCTTGCAGAACTTCGTTGAAGTATTGGTCGAATTCGTCGATGGCAGCGTGAAAGACAGCTTCCATGGCCGTAGCCCGGTGATTGCACCGCTGGCACTGACCATCTTCGTCTGGGTGTTCCTGATGAACGCCGTCGACCTGATTCCGGTGGACTGGATTCCTCAGTTGGCCATGGCGATCTCCGGCGATCCGCACATCCCGTTCCGCGCGGTATCGACCACTGACCCGAACGCGACCCTGGGCATGGCCCTGTCGGTGTTCGCGCTGATCATTTTCTACAGCATCAAGATCAAGGGCATCGGCGGCTTCATCGGCGAACTGACCCTGCACCCGTTTGGCAGCAAGAACATCTTCGTTCAAGCTCTGCTGATCCCGGTGAACTTCCTGCTGGAATTCGTCACCCTGATCGCCAAGCCGATTTCCCTGGCCTTGCGACTGTTCGGCAACATGTATGCCGGCGAGTTGGTGTTCATCCTGATCGCTGTGATGTTCGGCAGCGGCCTGCTCTGGCTTAGCGGCCTGGGCATTGTTCTGCAGTGGGCGTGGGCTGTGTTCCACATCCTGATCATCACCCTGCAGGCGTTTATCTTCATGATGCTGACCATCGTCTACCTGTCGATGGCGCACGAAGAGAACCATTAAGACCAGTCTCGACTAGTCTGATGTCCTTCCCGGTGAAACGGGAAGGTGGCCCCCAAGGGCTATGAAACGATTTGTTTTACCGCTTTAAAATCTAAAAAACCTAAACCATACGACGTAAAAGTCGGGAGGAAAGATGGAAACTGTAGTTGGTCTAACCGCTATCGCTGTTGCACTGTTGATCGGCCTGGGCGCCCTGGGTACTGCCATTGGTTTCGGCCTGTTGGGCGGCAAGTTCCTGGAAGGCGCAGCGCGTCAGCCAGAAATGGTTCCAATGCTGCAAGTTAAAATGTTCATCGTTGCCGGCCTGCTCGACGCCGTGACCATGATCGGTGTTGGTATCGCTCTGTTCTTCACCTTCGCGAACCCCTTCGTTGGTCAACTCGCCGGTTAATCACTCGTTTTTTCGAGTGATTGGTGTGTTGTGCAACGAACGAGCGAGGTATTGGCGTGAACATTAATGCAACCATTATTGGTCAGTCCTTAGCGTTCTTGATTTTTGTTGTTTTCTGCATGAAGTTCGTATGGCCTCCGGTCATCGCGGCTTTGCACGAACGTCAGAAGAAGATCGCGGATGGACTGGACGCTGCCGCACGAGCAGCTCGCGACCTGGAGTTGGCCCAAGATAAAGCGGGTCAGCAACTGCGCGAAGCGAAGGCTCAGGCAGCTGAAATCATTGAGCAAGCCAAGAAACGCGGTAACCAGATTGTTGAAGAGGCTGTTGAAAAAGCCCGTATCGACGCTGACCGTGTGAAGGTTCAGGCTCAGGCCGAGATCGAACAGGAACTCAATGGTGTCAAAGATGCGCTGCGTGCCCAACTGGGTGCTCTGGCCGTCGGCGGTGCTGAAAAGATCCTGGGTGCCACAATCGATCAAAACGCGCACGCGGAGCTGGTAAACAAACTGGCTGCTGAAATTTAAGCGAGGGCGATCATGGCAGAATTGACCACGTTGGCCCGACCTTACGCTAAGGCAGCCTTCGAGCACGCCCAGGCCCACCAGCAGCTGGCCTCTTGGTCAGCCATGCTCGGCCTGGCTGCAGCAGTGTCGCAAGACGACACCATGCAGCGCGTGCTCAAGGCCCCGCGACTGACGAGCGCAGACAAGGCCGCCACGTTTATTGACGTGTGCGGCGACAAGTTTGATGTGAAAGTGCAGAACTTCATCCACGTCGTTGCCGAAAACGACCGTCTCCCGCTTTTGCCGGAGATTGCCGCTCTGTTCGACCTGTACAAGGCCGAGCAAGAGAAGTCGGTAGACGTTGAAGTGACCAGTGCTTTTGCATTGAACCAAGAACAGCAAGACAAACTCGCCAAGGTTCTCAGTGCACGACTCGACCGGGAAGTGCGCCTGCAAGTTGCGGAAGACCCATCCCTTATTGGGGGTGTTGTCATTCGCGCCGGCGACCTGGTTATCGATGGCTCGATTCGCGGCAAACTCGCGAATCTTGCCGAAGCATTGAAATCTTGAGTTTGAAGGGGCAGCAGAGCAATGCAGCAACTCAATCCTTCCGAAATAAGTGAAATTATCAAGGGCCGCATCGACAAGCTCGATGTGACCTCCCAAGCCCGTAACGAAGGCACTGTCGTCAGCGTATCTGACGGCATCGTGCGGATTCACGGTCTGGCCGACGTAATGTACGGCGAGATGATCGAGTTTCCGGGCGGCGTCTACGGTATGGCCCTCAACCTGGAGCAAGACTCCGTAGGTGCCGTTGTATTGGGCGCGTACACCAGTCTGGCTGAAGGCATGAGCGCCAAGTGCACAGGCCGCATCCTCGAAGTTCCGGTGGGTAAGGAACTGCTGGGTCGCGTTGTCGACGCACTGGGTAACCCTGTTGACGGTAAAGGTCCACTGGGCAACACCGAGACCGACGCGGTCGAGAAAGTTGCTCCAGGCGTGATCTGGCGTAAGTCGGTAGACCAGCCTGTACAGACTGGCTACAAGGCTGTCGATGCCATGATCCCAGTCGGCCGTGGCCAGCGTGAGCTGATCATCGGTGACCGTCAGATCGGTAAGACCGCTCTGGCGATCGACGCGATCATCAACCAGAAAGACAGCGGCATTTTCTGCGTCTACGTCGCGATCGGTCAGAAACAATCGACCATCGCCAACGTGGTTCGCAAGCTGGAAGAAAACGGCGCCCTGGCCAACACGATCATCGTGGCTGCCAGTGCTTCGGAATCTCCTGCGCTGCAATTCCTGGCACCGTACTCCGGTTGCACCATGGGTGAATTCTTCCGCGACCGCGGTGAAGACGCGCTGATCGTTTATGACGATCTGTCCAAGCAAGCAGTGGCTTACCGCCAGATTTCCCTGCTGCTGCGCCGTCCACCAGGCCGTGAAGCCTACCCAGGCGACGTGTTCTATCTCCACTCCCGTCTGCTGGAGCGCGCATCCCGCGTTTCCGAAGAGTACGTAGAGAAGTTCACCAACGGCGCAGTAACCGGCAAAACCGGTTCCCTGACCGCACTGCCGATCATCGAAACCCAGGCTGGCGACGTTTCTGCGTTCGTTCCGACCAACGTGATTTCCATCACCGACGGTCAGATCTTCCTGGAATCGGCCATGTTCAACTCCGGGATCCGTCCTGCTGTGAACGCCGGTGTTTCGGTATCCCGTGTGGGTGGTGCCGCTCAGACCAAGATCATCAAGAAGCTTTCCGGTGGTATCCGTACCGCTCTGGCTCAGTACCGTGAACTGGCGGCATTCGCCCAGTTCGCTTCTGACCTGGACGAAGCGACCCGTAAGCAACTTGAGCATGGTCAGCGCGTTACCGAGCTGATGAAGCAGAAGCAATACGCGCCAATGTCGATCGCTGACATGTCGCTGTCGCTGTATGCCGCTGAGCGTGGGTTCCTGACTGACGTCGAAATCGCCAAGGTCGGCAGCTTTGAACAAGCGCTGATTGCTTACTTCAACCGAGATCATGCCGATTTGATGGCCAAGATCAACGTGAAGGGTGACTTCAATGACGAAATCGACGCTGGCCTGAAGGCCGGTATCGAGAAGTTCAAGGCCACCCAAACCTGGTAAGCCGCAGCGGGAGCCGCAAGGCTCCCGCTTGCTAACCTGATAGGTGTTACATGGCAGGCGCAAAAGAGATTCGCAGTAAGATTGCGAGCATCAAAAGCACGCAAAAAATTACCAGCGCCATGGAGAAAGTGGCGGTCAGCAAAATGCGCAAGGCACAAATGCGCATGTCGGCTAGCCGTCCTTATGCGGAGCGTATCCGCCAGGTAATTGGGCATCTGGCCAACGCCAACCCGGAATACCGCCACCCGTTCATGATCGAACGCGCCGTCAAGCGTGTAGGTTATGTGGTAGTGAGCAGTGACCGTGGTTTGTGCGGTGGTTTGAATACCAACCTGTTCAAGGCCCTGGTCAAGGACATGGCGGTAAACCGCGAAAACGGCGTCGAGATTGATCTGTGTGTTGTTGGTAGCAAGGGTGCGGCCTTTTTCCGCAACTTCGGCGGTAACGTCGTTGCAGCTATCAGCCACCTGGGTGAAGAGCCGTCGATCAATGACTTGATCGGCAGTGTGAAGGTGATGCTGGATGCGTACCTGGAAGGCCGGATTGACCGCCTGTCTGTGGTATCCAACAAGTTCATCAACACCATGACCCAGCAGCCAACCGTGGAGCAATTGATTCCACTGGTGGCGACCCCGGATCAGGAACTCAAGCACCACTGGGACTACCTCTACGAACCAGACGCCAAAGAGCTGCTAGACGGCTTGATGGTGCGCTACGTGGAGTCGCAGGTGTACCAGGCGGTGGTCGAGAACAACGCAGCTGAACAAGCGGCGCGGATGATCGCGATGAAAAACGCTACCGACAACGCCGGTGATCTGATCAGCGATTTGCAGCTGATCTACAACAAGGCGCGTCAGGCTGCGATCACCCAAGAGATCTCGGAAATCGTCGGCGGCGCTGCCGCGGTTTAACGGTTCAAATATTCAGAGGATCCAGCTATGAGTAGCGGACGTATCGTTCAAATCATCGGCGCCGTTATCGACGTGGAATTCCCACGCGACAGCGTACCGAGCATCTACAACGCGCTGAAAGTACAAGGCGCGGAAACTACTCTGGAAGTTCAGCAGCAGCTGGGCGACGGCGTAGTTCGTACCATTGCGATGGGTTCCACCGAAGGCTTGAAGCGCGGTCTGGACGTTGTCGACACTGGCGCTGCCATTTCCGTACCGGTCGGTAAAGCGACCCTGGGCCGGATCATGGACGTACTGGGCAACCCGATTGACGAAGCTGGCCCGATCGATACCGAAGAGCGCTGGGGCATTCACCGTCCAGCACCTTCGTTCGCCGAGCAAGCGGGCGGCAACGACCTGCTGGAAACCGGCATCAAGGTTATCGACCTGGTTTGCCCGTTCGCCAAGGGCGGTAAAGTCGGTCTGTTCGGTGGTGCCGGTGTAGGCAAGACCGTAAACATGATGGAACTGATCCGTAACATCGCCATCGAGCACAGCGGTTATTCCGTGTTCGCCGGTGTGGGTGAGCGTACCCGTGAGGGTAACGACTTCTACCACGAGATGAAGGACTCCAACGTTCTGGACAAAGTGGCACTGGTCTACGGTCAGATGAACGAGCCGCCGGGTAACCGTCTGCGCGTCGCACTGACTGGCCTGACCATGGCCGAGAAGTTCCGTGACGAAGGTAACGACGTTCTGCTGTTCGTCGACAACATCTACCGTTACACCTTGGCCGGTACTGAAGTATCCGCACTGCTGGGCCGTATGCCTTCGGCAGTAGGTTACCAGCCGACCCTGGCTGAAGAGATGGGCGTTCTGCAAGAACGTATCACTTCGACCAAGGAAGGTTCGATCACTTCGATCCAAGCGGTATACGTACCTGCGGATGACTTGACCGACCCATCGCCTGCGACCACCTTCGCCCACTTGGACGCCACCGTCGTACTGTCCCGTGACATCGCTTCCCTGGGTATCTACCCAGCGGTCGATCCACTGGACTCGACTTCGCGCCAGCTGGACCCGAACGTGATCGGCCAGGAGCACTACGACACCGCTCGCGGCGTTCAGTACGTGCTGCAGCGTTACAAAGAGCTGAAGGACATCATTGCGATCCTGGGTATGGACGAGCTGTCGGAAACCGACAAGCAGTTGGTATCCCGCGCTCGTAAGATCCAGCGCTTCTTGTCGCAGCCGTTCTTCGTGGCTGAAGTCTTCACCGGTGCCTCGGGTAAATACGTTTCCCTGAAAGACACCATTGCTGGCTTCAAAGGCATCCTCAACGGTGACTACGACCACCTGCCAGAACAAGCGTTCTACATGGTCGGCGGCATCGAAGAAGCGATCGAGAAAGCCAAGAAACTGTAATCCAGGCGCCCGGCAACGGGCGCTCATCAGGTTGAGGCAATCAGATGGCTATGACAGTCCATTGCGATATCGTCAGCGCGGAAGGGGAAATCTTCTCCGGTCTGGTAGAGATGGTAATTGCACACGGCGAGTTGGGTGACCTGGGTATTGCCTTGGGCCACACACCGCTGATCACCAGCTTGAAGCCCGGTCCGATTACTCTGACCAAGCAGGGCGGGGAAAAGGAGGTGTTCTACATCTCTGGCGGTTTCCTCGAAGTTCAGCCGAACATGGTCAAGGTTCTTGCCGACACCGTGCAACGTGCTGGCGACCTGGATGAAGCCTCCGCTCAGGAAGCCGTCAAGGCTGCCGAGAAGGCTCTGCACGAAAAAGGTGCGGACTTCGACTACAGCGCTGCTGCTGTACGTCTGGCCGAGGCTGCAGCCCAGCTGCGCACGCTCCAGCAGATCCGCAAGAAGTAAGCGGCCAAGCCGTCATGCTTCATGCGCGATTGATTAAAAAGGGTAGCCTCGGCTACCCTTTTTCTTTTTTTGCAAAACACTTCTTTGGTCTGAAGCCGGACCGCCCAGGATTGGTAGCCATTCATGTCTCTTGAAATCGTCATTCTCGCCGCTGGCCAGGGCACTCGCATGCGTTCTGCCCTGCCCAAGGTACTGCACCCGGTTGCGGGTAACTCCATGCTGGGCCATGTTATCCACAGCGCCCGGCAACTGGACCCACAGCGTATTCACGTAGTGATTGGCCATGGTGCCGATGCGGTGCGTGAGCGTCTGGCAGCCGCTGACTTGAATTTCGTATTGCAGGACAAGCAACTGGGTACCGGTCATGCCACCGCGCAAGCTGTGCCGTTCATCAAGGCCGACACCGTGCTGATCCTCTACGGGGATGTGCCGCTGATCGAAGTGCAAACCCTGCAGCGCCTGCTCAAGCACGTAGTGCCGGGCCAGATGGGCCTGCTCACCGTTGAACTGGACGACCCCACCGGTTATGGCCGCATCGTGCGCGATGCCGACGGCAAGGTCGCCGCCATCGTCGAGCATAAAGATGCCAGCGAGGCCCAGCGGGCGATAACCGAAGGCAATACCGGGATTCTCGCGGTGCCGGCGGCTCACCTGGCAGACTGGATGAGTCGCTTGTCGAATAACAATGTCCAGGGCGAGTACTACCTCACCGACGTCATCGAGATGGCCGTCAGCGACGGCCTGCTGGTCGCCACCGAGCAGCCCCACGACCCGATGGAAGTGCAGGGCGCCAACGACCGCAAGCAACTGGCGGAACTGGAGCGTCACTACCAGCTGCGCGAAGGCCGCCGCCTGATGGCGCAGGGCGTGACACTGCGTGACCCGGCGCGTTTCGACGTACGCGGTGAGGTTACCGTGGGCCGCGACGTGCTGATCGATATCAACGTGATTCTCGAAGGCCGCGTAATTATCGAAGACGACGTGGTGATTGGTCCGAACTGCGTGATCAAGGACAGCACCCTGCGCAAAGGCGTGGTGGTCAAGGCCAACAGTCACTTAGAGGGCGCTGTGATGGGCGAGGGCAGCGATGCCGGGCCGTTCGCACGGTTGCGTCCTGGAAGCGTGCTGGAGGCCAAGGCCCATGTGGGTAACTTTGTTGAGCTGAAAAATGCCCACCTGGGCGAGGGCGCCAAGGCTGGTCACCTGACTTACCTGGGCGATGCCGTTATCGGTGCGCGCACCAACATCGGCGCCGGTACCATCACCTGCAACTACGATGGCGCCAACAAGCACCAGACCGTGCTGGGTGAAGATGTATTCATCGGCTCCAACAACTCGCTGGTTGCCCCAGTGAAAGTGGGCGATGGTGCCAGCACGGCTGCTGGCTCCACCATCAATCAGGATGTGGATAACTTGCAGCTGGGTGTGGCCCGGGCCCGCCAACGCAACATCGACGGCTGGAAACGCCCGGTCAAAATCAAAAAGCCCTGAGTTATCCACAACCTCCCAGGCACCACCCATCCATGTGGGAGCTGGCTTGCCTGCGATAGCGATATTTCAGTCACGTTTTCATCGACTGATACACCGCTATCGCAGGCAAGCCAGCTCCCACATTTTTTGATCGGGGCCTTAACAAAATTTCATTCGGCCGCTTGACGACTTCCCGCCAATAGGTTTTGATTGCCTTCGTTATCTTTCGGAACGAAACTTATAATCACCATGTCGAAACGAAATACACCACAACGACGCCACAACATCCTCACCTTGCTCACCGAGCAGGGTGAAGTGAGCGTGGATGAATTGGCCAAGCGTTTCGAGACCTCCGAAGTGACCATCCGCAAGGACCTCGCCGCCCTGGAAAGCAACGGCTTGCTGCTGCGCCGCTACGGTGGCGCAATCACCATGCCCCAGGAGCTGGTGGGCGATCCTGCCCAGCCCATTTCCGTGCACAAGCGCGCCATTGCCCGGGCGGCGGTCAAACGCCTGCGTGAACATGCACGGATCATCATCGACAGCGGCAGCACCACCGCCGCGATGATCCCCGAACTGGGCCATCAGCCCGGCCTGGTGGTGATGACCAACTCCCTGCATGTGGCCAGTGCCCTGAGTGAACTGGAGCATGAGCCGGTGCTGTTGATGACCGGGGGCACCTGGGACCCGCATTCGGACTCGTTCCAGGGGCAGGTGGCCGAACAGGTGCTGCGCTCTTATGACTTCGACCAACTGTTCATCGGCGCCGACGGCATCGACCTGCAGCGCGGCACCACCACCTTCAATGAATTGCTGGGCCTGAGCCGCGTGATGGCCGAAGTTGCCCGTGAAGTGGTGGTGATGGTCGAGTCCGACAAGATTGGCCGCAAGATCCCCAACCTGGAACTGCCCTGGAGCAGCGTCCATACCCTTATTACTGATGATCGCCTGCCGCTTGAGGCCCGCGACCAGATTCAAGCCCGCGGCATTACGCTGATTTGCGCGGCAGTCATCTAGGAGAGAAACCATGTGTGGAATTGTAGGCGCAGTCGCTGAACGAAACGTTACCGCCATTTTGCTCGAAGGCCTCAAGCGCCTGGAATACCGTGGCTACGACAGTGCCGGCGTGGCGGTCTTCAGCAACGCGGGCAAGCTTGAGCGCATGCGTCGCCCAGGCAAGGTCAGCGAATTGGAACAGGCTCTGGCCGGTGAGCCCCTGGCGGGCCGCCTGGGCATCGCCCACACCCGCTGGGCGACCCACGGGGCACCGTGCGAGCGCAATGCACACCCACACTTCTCCGGTGATATTGCGGTGGTGCACAACGGCATCATCGAAAACCACGAAGTGCTGCGCGAACAACTCAAGGGCCTGGGCTACGTCTTTACCTCGGACACCGACACTGAAGTTATCGCCCACCTGCTCAACCACAAGCTCAAGGACCACAGCGATCTGACCACCGCCCTCAAGGCCACGGTCAAGGAGCTGCATGGCGCCTACGGCCTGGCGGTGATCAGCGCCAGCCAACCGGACCGCGTAGTTGCCGCCCGCAGTGGCAGCCCGCTGGTGATCGGCCTGGGCCTGGGGGAGAACTTCCTCGCTTCCGACCAACTGGCCCTGCGCCAGGTCACCGACCGCTTCATGTACCTGGAAGAAGGCGATATCGCCGATATCCGCCGTGAAAGCGTGGCGATCTGGGACGTCAACGGCAACTCCGTCGAGCGCGAAGCGGTGCAGTACCGCGATGGTGCCGAAGCCGCCGACAAGGGCGCGTTCCGCCACTTCATGCTCAAGGAAATCCACGAGCAACCGGCCGTGGTGCAGCGCACCCTGGAAGGTCGCCTTGGCGACAAGCAAGTACTGGTTAATGCGTTCGGTCCGCAAGCCGCCGAGCTGTTCGCCAAAGTGCGCAATGTGCAGATCGTCGCCTGTGGCACCAGCTACCACGCCGGCATGGTCGCGCGTTACTGGCTCGAAGAACTGGCCGGCATCCCGTGCCAGGTCGAAGTGGCCAGCGAGTTCCGCTACCGCAAGGTGGTAGTGCAGCCCGACACCCTGTTCGTCACCATCTCCCAGTCCGGCGAGACTGCCGACACCCTGGCTGCCCTGCGCAATGCCAAAGAATTGGGCTACCTGGCGAGCCTGGCGATCTGCAACGTGAGCATCAGCTCCCTGGTGCGTGAGTCCGACCTGACCCTGCTGACCCAGGCCGGTCGCGAAATCGGCGTAGCCTCCACCAAGGCCTTCACCACCCAATTGGTGGGGCTGCTGCTGCTGACCCTGTCCCTGGGGCAGGTGCGCGGCACATTGGCCGCAGGCGTGGAGGCCACCCTGGTCGAAGAACTGCGCCGCCTGCCCACCCGCCTGGGCGAAGCCCTGGCCATGGACAGCACCGTAGAGAAAGTCGCCGAGCTGTTTGCCGACAAGAACCACACCCTGTTCCTCGGCCGTGGCGCGCAATACCCAGTGGCGATGGAAGGCTCCCTGAAACTCAAGGAAATCTCCTATATCCACGCCGAAGCCTACCCGGCCGGTGAACTCAAGCACGGTCCATTGGCCTTGGTGGACGACGACATGCCCGTGGTCACCGTGGCGCCGAACAACGAACTGCTGGAGAAGCTCAAGTCCAATCTGCAGGAAGTACGTGCCCGTGGCGGCCAACTGATCGTGTTCGCCGACGAAAAGGCCGCCATGACCAACGGCGAAGGCACCCACGTCATCAACATGCCGCACATCCACGACACCCTGTCGCCGATCCTCTACACCATCCCGCTGCAGTTGCTGTCGTATTACGTGGCCGTGCTCAAGGGCACCGACGTTGACCAGCCGCGTAATTTGGCCAAGTCGGTGACGGTTGAGTAACGTCTACCGGTCATGAGAAAGGGCTGAAACTACGAATCTGTCGCTGGCGCCTTCGCAGGGAACGTTGAAGGCGCCGCAAACGTGGCGGCGCCGTTAAGCTCCCCCTGCTACGGAGGCGAGAGCCGCCTGCGCATCGCAGGGACCAGGACGACACCCTCGATCAAGCGGTGAACCCACCATCGATGGTCAGGCTTGCTCCAGTGATAAAACCGGACTCCTCGCCTGCCAGGTATGCCACAAACGCCGCTATTTCCTCTGGGCGACTGAAACGATCCAAGGCCATTTGCTCTCTCATGAACCCTGAGAACTCGCCATCCTCGGGGTTCATGTCCGTAGCCACCGGACCGGGCTGGACGTTGTTGATCGTAATACCTCGGGGCCCCAGGTCGCGGGCCAGTCCTTTGACCAGGCCGACCAGGGCGGACTTGCTCATGGCATAAGCCGCGCCCCCCTGGAAAGGCATGCGCTCGGCATTGCAACTGCCGATATTGATCACACGGCCACCCTCGGGCATGTGCTTGATTGCCGCCTGAGTGGCGACGAAGACCGCGCGGACATTGACCGCCAGGACCTGATCGAAACTCTCCAGGGAAAGATGCTCGATAGGTGCTATCACAGCCACCCCGGCGTTGTTCACCAGGATATCGATACCGCCCAGGGCAGCGACCGTCTGTTCGACCGCCGCGATGACACTCTGCGGCTCGGCGCTGTCGGCCTGGATGACCACGGCCCTGACACCCCGTTCACGGGCAAGCGTGGCCGTCTTTTCCGCGCTTTCGCGTTGACTCACATAGGTCAATGCTACATCGGCACCTTCTTCGGCAAGCCGCAGCACAATGGCGGCTCCAATACCACGACTACCCCCCGTGACCAGGACTCGCTTACCGGTCAATTTTTTACTCATGGGAACTCTCCAGTTATTGAGATCAACTTTTTCATGCTGAATACATCTCCCGAAGCAACAACAGCCTTCTCTTGGATAAAACTTTGCGGCGAACGAATAGATTGTTTATTTCTTATTAAGAAACTTCACCACCAACTCATTCATGGGCGCCGCGCACTCTTCTGGCAACCAGTGGCCACAGCCAGGAAGAATGTGGCCCTCTACATCATTTGCATATTCTTTCATCTGATCGATCTGAAACTGCCCCATACCACCGTGACCACCACCGCTTAGCGCCATGGTCGGCATCGTCAACTTGGTTTTCGACAACTTGATGTTTTGTTCAATGCTCTTGTTCAGGGCCCGATAGTATTCAAAGGAGGCATTCAGGCTATGTGGCTTGGAATAAGACTTGGCATACAGGTCCAGCAACTTCTCGGTGAACACACTCGTATTCGTACCGTGGGACTTGATGAAATGACTGAGAAAGAACTTTTCCTTGCCGGTGATCAGGGTTTCAGCCAGCTTCCCATTGGCCGCGAAGAAGCTGAAGTGCCAGACCAGCGACTCGCCTTCGGGCGTGAAGGCCGGAAAGTCATAGGCTTTGGCATCTGGAATGGGGGCTTCCATATAGACCAGTTTGGCAATATCTGCCTGGTTCTTGACCACCATCGGATACGTGTTCCAGATACCAATGTCATGGGCGACAAGATTAAAAGGCTTATCCGGGCTGAAGTTTTTAGCGAGCTTGTACAAATAGGGTGCTACGTCCTCCCCGGAGTAAGCCTTGGGCGGCTCGGACTGCCCTAGCCCAGGAAGATCGGGAGCGACCACCGTGAAGTTGCGCGCCAGTTCAGGCATCAATTGATGCCATTCGTACCAGGTCTGGCCAAAGCCATGCACCAGCATGACCAGGGGGCCACTGCCACCGGTAACGTAATGCATCTTCACGCCATCGACTTCCTTGTACTCACTTTTAAATCCCGGCGGCAGCGGAAACTCGGTTTCCGCCAGGGCCCATCCTGAAAAACTCAAGGCGACAGCAGCCAGCACACCCTTAATAGATGTTTTCATGGAACTTCCTCTTTAGTGTTTAATTGAAAACTTTCAGTATCAGAAAGTTTGTAGCGCCAACGACACGACCGACCAATGCTGCAACAGATACTTGTCGCTCCCTATATTTATTGCCTTATCGAACCGACAACTTGACGGGTTCCAGTCAATGACTCTTTTATCAATGTCCGATATTGACAGTAACCGTCGATACACCTGGCTTTTTGTCATCCGACAGGACGAAAAGCAGCAGAGCAACCACCGCGGCCACCAGGCTCAGTGCAGCCCCTACCCAACCGAGCAGAGACAACCCGCCACTCTTTATCACCAGCCCTCCGGCCACGGCCCCTAGACCGATCCCCACATTGCAAGCCGATACATTCAGGGAGGCCGCGAAGGCCGGCGCTTGTGGCGCGGACTTCATGACCCTTACTTGCCCGACGATAAACAGAGCCGCCTGGGCAACGCCCCATACCACCAGGCTGGCCATCAGCATCCAGGCGTCATGGATGACCAGCGTCAATGAACTCAAGCCGACCGCCATCATCAGAGCAAACACCAGCGTCGCGCCCAACGGGCTATGGTCCACGAACTTGCCTCCCAGCCAGTTGCCAATCAGCCCCACCAGGCCAAACCCCATGAGCGTCCAGCCGACAAGCGCACCATTGAAGCCGGCGAGGCGTTCGAGAATGTCGGCCAAATAGGTGTAGGTGGTGAACATCGCGGTAAAAACCAGCAGCGATAGCAGCAGATGCCCAAGCACCCAGGGACTGCGCAACACCCGGACCTGCTGACGCATCGACAGGACGGCATGCCCCTCCATGCGTGGCAGCAACAGCAACAGAATGGCCTTGGCGAAGGACATCACTGCCAGGATCGCGAACGCAGTCCGCCAACCCCAGGCATCCGAGATCAAGGTGCCGAGAGGTATGCCCAGTACAGTGGCCGCTACCACACCAAAAAACACCCACGATACGGCCCTTCCCGCCTTCGCTGGCCCGGCCAGTTGGGCTGCCGCTTCACTGGCCATGGCCCAGAACACCGGCAACGCCAGGGCCGGGAAAAAACGCGCGAGCGCCATGACCCAAAGGTTATTGGCTGACGCGGCTACTGCATTCGACACCGCAAAGATCAGCAGGCAACCGACGAATAATCGCTTGCGTTCGACATGGCTCAAGGCAGCGGTGAGGAAAGGACCAAAAATGGCGACGGAAAAAGCGAAAAGGCTTACCAGCAACCCAGCCTGGGAAATGCTGATCCCCAGGTCCCGTGCCATCGGCGGAAGCAGGCCGATGATCAGGAATTCGGTGGTGACAATGGTAAAGGCTGCCGAGGCGAGCAATGAAATGGGTAGCAACACGATAATACCCTCGATGGAATCCAGTGCCCCCTGGAGCGGTTAGCGCAAGGCGGGGCATCGCCGATTTACGTAGTGATCGCTATGCTAATTGAAAAAAGATCGGCGTCAAGTATATTTGTATCGATCGATATTTATATATTTAGAGGGCGCTACTGATGGCTATACGCGGAAGACCTCGGACCTTTGACAGGGAGAAGGCCCTGGCCTTGGCCATGGAGGTTTTTTGGGAGTACGGCTACGACGGCGCATCCCTGACACTGCTGACCGGCGCCATGGGCATCAGCACTCCCAGCTTGTACTCGGCATTTGGCAACAAGGAAGTTCTGTTTCGCGAGGCGCTGGCGCATTACCTGTTCTTGCATGGCCCGGACCACCAGGGCTCCCTGGGCAACGCCGCCACCGCCCGGGAAGGCATAGCCGGGTTATTGCGTGAAACGGTGGACATGCTTTGTACCCACCAGCAATCCCGTGGCTGCCTGATTGTGCTGGCAGCCTTGTCCGGGAACCCGGAGAGCAAGGCGGTACGAGATGCCCTGTGCCAGCAGCGCAAGGAGTCCGTCCGGTTGTTTCGACAGCGCCTGGAACAAGGGGCAATTGATGGTGAATTGCCGGTCGAGCGGATCGAGGAGTTGGCGGTGTTCTATTCCACTGTCCTGTTTGGCCTGAGCATCCAGGCTCGAGACCAGGTTCCCCGGGAACAACTGTATTCGGTGGTCGATACTGCGATGCGCGCCTGGCCGCAGGAATAGCCGTTGTGCCAGTCGGACGGTCCGCATCAGGCACGGAAAGCGAGGCACCGTCCTTTGGGGGCACCTCGCGCCTGATGGACGAACACTGAGCTACAGGTGGAAATCGCCCGCAGCCTCCGGCTGGTAAAGCACTTTCCTGATCTCAATCCGGCGGGTCCGATCAGAAATCCGCCAGTCGATGGCGTCCCCTTCCTGATAGCCGAGGATGGCGGCGCCGATGTCGGAATACACGGAATGCTTCCCTGCATTGCTGTCGGCGTCTTCAGGGTAGACCAAGGCCACTTCGATCTCTTCTTCGTCCAGCTGCAGCAAGGTCCTGGAGTTCATCGTGACGACATTGCACGCCACCTGCTGCGGCTTGACGACAATGGCACGCTCAAGCTCATGTTCGAGGTCAATAACGGCTGGGCCTTGCTCGAGCGCGATCAGGCTCTCGAGCCTGGCCTTGTCGATTTCAGTGATGTAGATCCTGGTGGAGTCGCCAAAGGCGCCTTCGCGCAAGAACTGGAGGTAGCGCCCCGCCGTCATGGAAAATGATTTCAATGTCGGCGTTTCGCTCTCAAGCACAAAGCCGCTGCGCAGAAAGGCTTTCAGCGAGCGCGCGTTGTCCGGGTGGATCTTGGCGATGAGCTTCTTGGCCCGCATGTCGAGGAACGCCAGTTTCATGCCTTCACGGATCGTGCGGGCGCCAAGGTTGCGGCCCCATTTGTCGCTGTCTCCGATGACCAGGACGATCTCGCAATCTGAGCCGGTCTTGATTAGACGGACAAAGCCCACCGGGGCGTCATGCCGGTCATAGGCCATGAAGAATCGACCGCCCCGGTTGAATAGATGGGTCAGGATCGGCAATTGAGTCCGATCGATGGCTTGCTCGATGGAGCGGGAGACATGACGCGAATCGCTCAGATAGCAGGTGACGCGCTCATCCTCCAACCAATCCATCAGCGTCAGCGCGTGCGCCCGAGTAATTTCAGGGCACAGCGAAATGAAAGGCTTGTTCATCTTCAGCACACTTATTTGTAGTCGAAAAGGATGGAAGCCTGTCATGGCTATGGCCATGACGGTTCTTTCGGCAACCGGCTATGTTAAGACATAACGCGGGTAATGCCGAATCCTGCCCCTTGGTCCGACCCAGGCTCGCCGCAAGCGGCTCCATCAAATGTACGTGGATGTCGTGTCATTACTGGGGGCAACAGTTTTAATTTTCTAAACTCAAAGGATCAACTTCAAGTCTTCCAGGAGTCTCGGTGAGTTGATCTTCCCCACACCCTGCGAGGGCTATGCCTTCGCGGGATGTTTTATTTGCGCTGGTCATCCCGATAAGCCCTAGTGCTTGATTTGAGATCAACTGCCTACAGCCTATCCTGGCAGAATACGGCCGACCGAATTAAACAATAGAAATGAATCAACTTTTTAATTAACTAACTCTTTTGAAAGGATGGTTTAGTCGACGGCTCAAGGTGTTTATTATCCCGGTCTCAAGGCTGGCATAATGCCATTTTGGCGTCGTTGAGGCGCCTTTTTTTGTGTTATGATCCTGCGCAACTTTGGGTTGGCGCTAGCTTCGATAGCTTTTTTCTATTTTGCCGTGCCCCCGGTTTTTCAGGCTGTAGCTGCTGTTTTTGGCGAGTTTTGAGCCAACAGCTTCAAGGAAGAGCGATTTGAACGTTTGGCAATGGCTACCCCTTCTAGGCAGTGACGATCCTGTGGCTCTGAAACTCTCGGTCAGCGGTGTGAGGCATTCCGGCTATATATGGCAGTCTCGGATAAACGACTCATCCAGTCTTTTAATTAATTTTTGCGAGAGTTGGTGATGGCTTATTTTCCCTGTTTTTTATCTGTCGTTTTTGTCGTTCGTAATCAGGGCGATAAAATTGAAAAAATACTGTCCGAAGCCGCCGAAGTCATTGCAAAAACTGTCAGTGACTATGAGCTGATCGTTGTTGATAACGCCTCCGATGATGACAGTGTCATGGTCTTGAAGGGCCTGACGAGCGAGAAAGGCCTGGCCAACTTGCAGGTCTATGCATTGACCAAGGAAGTGGACACCGACACCGCGTCCTGGGTCGGCCTGGAAAACGCCTTGGGTGATTATGTCGCCGTCATCGATCCGTTGGTGGACGACATCAACTTCGTCCCGCAGATGCTTGATCAAGCCGTCAGCGGCGCCGATGTCGTATTTGCCCACAACGAACAAAAAAGCACCCAGAGCCTGGCCTATCGTTGGGCCAATGCGGTGTTCCACAGCATGTACAACCGCTTCAATGGGGTCCATCTCGCCAAGGAAGCGCCTCAGTACCGCATCCTCAGCAAGCGCGTGATCAACTTCATCCTGCAGCACCCCCAGCCTTCGATGACATACCGCCATCTGCCGGCCACCGGTGGTTTTGCCCGAGCCTACCTCAAGTACAGCGCCGTGCCCCAGGCTTCC
This sequence comes from Pseudomonas sp. ICMP 8385, assembly GCF_002699915.1. NCBI lineage: Bacteria > Pseudomonadati > Pseudomonadota > Gammaproteobacteria > Pseudomonadales > Pseudomonadaceae > Pseudomonas > Pseudomonas sp. ICMP 8385. Next base: position 94,688 of record NZ_LKBY01000168.1, read on the forward strand.
AGCCCCAAGCGCCTGGGCGACAGTATTGATCGCGGCGTGCGCTTGCTGGTTTCCACTACGCGCGCGCCTATGCGCCTGGTGACCTACCTTTCGCTGTTTGGCGCGGTTGCCAACCTGGTGTACTGCGTCTATGTGATCTCGGTGGGTATCTTCAAGGCTGATGTAGCACCTGGCTGGATCAGTTTCTCGCTGCAGCAGTCGGGTATGTTTTTCCTGATTTCACTGGTGTTGCTGGTGCTGGGTGAATACATCCTCAACATGGCCAGCCTGTCGAATGAAGGGCCGCTCTATCATGTAGGCCAGGAGTTCACCAGCGCCCGCATGACCCGGCGCGAGAAGCTGAACATTGAAGAGGCAGCACCTGGTCCGGTCGCGCCCAAGGCTCAGCCCTCCGAACGAGTTTCCTGATGTCGAGCGCCCAAGCCAGCCAGCCTGAGCAGGATGCCGTCATTATCGGTGGGGGGTTTTACGGTGCAGCGATTGCGGTCTACCTGGCCAAGCAACGGGGCCTCAAACGGATCCTTTTGGTAGAGCGCGAGCCTGCATTGATGAGGCGCGCCAGTTACAACAACCAGGCGCGTGTGCATAACGGCTACCACTACCCGCGTAGTTTCACCACGGCCTATCGCAGCCGGGTAAACTTGCCCAGGTTTGTCCAGGACTGGCCGCAAGTGGTCAAGCAGGACTTTACCAAGCTGTACGCCATTGCCCGTCGTAACTCCAAGGTCACGGCCAAACAGTTCGAGCGCTTTTGCCGCGATATCGGTGCCGACCTCAAGCCCGCCGATCCAGCGCTGCGCAGCTTATTTGAGCCACGATTGATCGAAGAAGTGTTTCTGGTCGAAGAGTATGCGTTCGATACCACCCTCCTGGCAGCGTGGGCGACTCGTGAGCTGGCAGAAAGCGGCGTGCAGATCCGCTACCAGACACGGGTCACCTCGATTTCCAAGGGCATTGAGTCGCCTTTGCAGGTGGTCACTCAAAACGCTCAGGGTGAGCAGGTACTGACGACCTGTCGATATGTCTTCAACTGCACGTACAGTGGCCTCAATCAGTTTGCAGGTGATTTCGCGGGGGTCAGTACCGGCCTCAAGCAAGAGATCACGGAAATGGCCTTGATGCAGATGCCCGAATCCCTTGAGGGGTTAGGCGTCACGGTGATGGATGGGCCGTTCTTTTCACTGATGCCATTCCCTGCTCGTGGGCTGCATACGTTGTCCCATGTCCGCTATACGCCGCATTTGCACTGGAACGATGAAAAAGGCCTCGACCCTTATGAAAAGCTGCGGCTTTATGAGCGCGATACGCGGGTCGATCGTATGGTCAGGGACGTCGGGCGCTATATCCCCGAAGTCCTCAAGGCCCAACACAAGGATTCGCTGTTCGAGGTCAAGACCATCCTGGTGAAGAACGAAGGGGATGATGGACGCCCGATTCTGTTCGAGAAGCATGCCGAACTGCCAGGTTGCTTCTCTGTGCTGGGTGGGAAGATAGACAACATTTACGATGTGCTTGAAAAACTCGATACCGAGAATTTTTCCCATCAAGGTCAATAAAACTTCAGGTTTGGAGCGGAAAAAGATGAATTCGCTTATTGGTTTCTCCGGGTTTGTCGGGGGCACGCTTCTTAAACAGGCTTCTTTCGAGGACTTGTACCGGTCCACCAACATCGGTGAGATAGAAGGCAAATCCTTTGACCTTGTGGTCTGTGCCGGCGCGCCGGCGCAAAAATGGATTGCCAACCGCGAGCCTGAGGCCGACCGCCAGAAGATCGAAGCACTGATCGCCCACCTGAAAACTATCCAGTGCAAGACCTTCGTGCTGATCAGCACAGTGGATGTGTTCAAAAGCCCTATCGGCGTTGATGAAGACACCCCGGTCGATGAGTCCGGCCTGCATGCCTATGGCCTGCACCGTCGGCTGCTGGAAACCTTCGTTGAAAGTCATTTTCCGAATCACTTGATCGTTCGCCTACCGGGGCTCGTCGGCCCTGGGTTGCGCAAGAACGTGATTTTTGACTTCCTCAACGACAACAACCTCCAGGCGATTGATAGCCGGGGCGTGTTCCAGTTCTACCCGATGATCAACTTGTGGTACGACATCCAGATTGCACTCGATGCGGGGCTCAAGCTGGTCCACCTGACCGCGCAGGCAGTGAGTGTCGCCGATATTTCGCAAAAGGGTTTCGGCAAGCCTTTCACCAATACCCTGGCCAATGCGGCGGCTACCTATGACATGCAGACCAAGCATGCGCAGCTGTTTGGTGGCACTGGGCGCTATCAGTACAGTGCTCGCGAAACCGTGCAGGCTGTACGGGCCTATGCGCAATCGGAGCCGCTCAAGGCCGCATCGGGAGCACAGGCATGAGGCTGGCGATTTCTAATATCGCGTGGGAGACCACCGAGGACGAAGTCATCGCTGAGCTGCTTGCGCGTTTTGCCGTGGATGCGATTGATATAGCACCGGGCAAATACTTCCCGGAGCCTGCCAAGGCCACGGACGCAGAGATTGCGCGGGTCAAGGACTGGTGGGCGCAGCGCGGCATCGCACTGACCGGCATGCAGGCACTGTTGTTCGGCACTACTGGCCTGAATGTCTTCGGCTCCGTGCAAAGCCAGGCGGCCTTGCTGCAACACCTGGCGGGTGTGTGCCGCATTGGCGCAGGCCTGGGTGCAACACGGATTGTGTTTGGCTCGCCAAAGAACCGTGATCGCAGTGGTTTGACCGACCAGCAGGCGCAGGATGGCGCTGTGGCGTTCTTCCGGCAATTGGGCGATATCGCCCAGGCGAGCGGTGTGACGATCTGCCTGGAGCCCAACCCCACCTGCTACGGGGCGAACTTCATGACCACCAGCGCGGAAACGGCAGTGGTGGTGCGGGCCATCGATCACCCGGCGATCCGTATGCAACTGGATACCGGGGCGCTTGCGATCAACGGTGAAGACCCATTCACCGTGCTTGAGGACTGTGCCGAGTTGATCGGGCATATCCACGCCAGTGAACCAGACTTGCTCCCGCTGGGTGACGGCGGTACTGACCATGAAAAAATGGCACGTGCCGTAGCCCACTACTTGCCCGGGCATGTGGTCACCATTGAGATGGTGGCGACCAAGACCGAAGCCCATACGCAATCGATCGAGCGTGCGCTGCAGGTTGCCCGCCAGCACTACCGCGGCTTCGACGAGGTGACGGCATGAGCATGAAATGGATCATCTTGATCCTGGGTATCTTGTCGAACGCCTCTGCCAGCGTCCTGGTGAAGATGGCGATGATGCCCCCACGCAAATTCCCTTCCTTGAGCGACCCGATGGCGGCTCTCAGCAACTGGCCGTTCTGGGTCGGGCTGGGCCTGTATGGCGCTGCGTTTCTGCTCTATGCCGCGGCATTGGCCCGTTTGCCGCTGAACGTGGCCCACCCGGTCCTGACGGCCGGGGCTATCGCGACGGTCGCCTTGTTTTCACTGCTGTTTTTCCGTGAGTCCTTCCACTGGACCACTGGAGTCGGCATCGCCCTGGTTATTGCTGGCGTAGGGCTGATCACAGCTCGCGTCGTTTGATGGAAATTAAAAATGACTTCTTCTGATATTGCTCCCGATGTACGTGCCGGCTGGCAGGTTCCGTCCTTTGACACGCCACTCTGGCTGGGTCGCCAGCACCCTTGGTGCGTGGTCATTCCGGTCATCAACGAAGGTGAGCGGATCAAGAACCTGCTCGCCCGTATGGCGGCGTTCAACATCGCAGACATGGCCGACATCATCATCGTCGATGGTGGCAGCTCTGACGGCTCCCTCGAGTTGCAATCCCTGCAACAGGTGGGTGTGCGTGGCCTGCTGGTCAAGACTGCCCCGGGCAAGTTGAGCGCGCAGTTGCGCTGCGCCTATGCCTTTGCGCTGGACCAGGGCTACGAGGGTATCGTGACCATCGATGGCAACGACAAGGATGATCCAGAGGCCATCCCACGCTTTATCGAAGCGCTCAAGCAGGGTGTGGATTTTGTCCAGGCTTCGCGTTTTGTCGAGGGCGGTGTCGCTGAGAACACCCCAATGTCCCGTGATTTTGCGATCCGTTTTATCCATGCACCGATGCTGAGCCTGTTTTCAGGCTTCAAGTGGACCGATACCACCCAGGGCTTTCGCGCCTACAGCCGCAAGATGCTGATTGATCCGAAGATGGCGATCTTCCGTGATGTGTTCAATACCTATGAGCTGCTTGCCTACCTGTCGTATCGCGCGCCGAAGTTGGGCTATCGCTGCGTGGAACTGGCGACGGTGCGTCGCTACCCCCAAGGTGAAGTCCCTACGAAGATCAGTAGCGTAAAAGGCAACCTTTCGGTGCTGGCTGTATTGTTCCGAGCCTGTTTTGGCAAGTACAACTAAAGATCTGGTAGTGAAATGTTCAAGCATTTGGAAATGAATGAAAGGGTTTCTTGCGCACTGGCTGCTTTAATTTTTTCGGCGCTGGCTTTAGTGTTCTGCCTTGACGTTGCAGTCGCGCCAAAGTATGCGGATTTTGTCGTCGGGAGTGTCACGTGGTCGGCGCAGACAAAATTTCAGGACCTTGTTGCTGTTCCTGCTTTTCTTGTTGCCTTTGTATGTGCGTTTTTGTTTTTAGCCTCGACAATAGAGCGGCAGAAAAGATTATTCGGAACTGATTCTGCACTTGAACTTTCCAGCCAATATTTATGGTGGTCACTTCCTGCGATTGCTGCCATTGCGTCTTTTGTTTTTTTTGAGCAGAAAGATTCACGGATTTTCTATGGCTCAATTTCCGGAATTACTTTTATCGCCCTGGCCGCAACGGCGAGTGCTTTAAGGGGTATTGATGTCAACCCCCGCATCTATAGTGTGGGCGCGTTGGGTATTCTTTTGCTGGCGCTTGTAAAACCAGAGCTTGCACTAGTGCTTGGTCGGGCCCCGGCGGCGATGGCATCGGATATTGATCTCACCCGACTGTCGCGCCTTGGATACGTCATCGCAGCGCTAGGATGGGTAGCAGGCCTTATTTATGCGATCTGGAGCCCTAAAGGTTTTTCGCGAAACGTTTCCAAGTTACTGCTTATTGTTCAACTGGGGCTTTCTACGTTTTACTTGGTGCTGTACCCCGCAAGGCTTCAAGAACCGAACGGTAGTGTTTCAAAATATGATACTAGTGTGTGGTTGAAAGTTTTGCTGGTTGGCATGATTGCCTGGGCCATCATCGATGTTATCAAGCGTTTTAAAAAATACTCTCTGTCCCAGGATTTATCCGCACTATTTTCACCCGTTGCTTTTTTTGGATTATTGCTTGCATTAAAAGCAGGGAATACGATTTTTCCGGTTGTTAGTCCTGATGATTACCATTTTGGCGAGAGCATGCTGGGGTGGTGGTCATATCTTCATGGGGTCGTACCATATATTGGTTATATTCCAGCGCATGGCATTATTGGTGACGACTTTACACAGTTTTTGTCATTTGCTTTTTATGACGGATCGGCAGGCACCATCGCCCAAGTAGGTAATCTTGCCTTTGCTGTCCTAGCGTTCGCCTCCTTCCTGTCACTGTATTATTTCACTCGTAGTATTGGCTTTGCATTCATTTCAATTTTCTGCCTGTTTGGGAACTTGAGCTGGCTGTATTTGACGCCATTTCTATGCCTTTGGTTAAGCCCAAGACTGTATATACGACCCACTCACTGGCTTATGGTGTGGATGGTGACTGCGCCAATAGCGGTATTGGGGGTTCCGCCGCAAGGGCTGCTGCTGGCGGCGGCGAGCGGCCTGATGGCGGCCTATTTTGCCTGGCGAGTTTGGCAGAATCGTAAGACAGAGCCTCTGACCGGGGTTATTGCGATGGCTGTAGTGATTCTGGTTGTGGGCTTAGTCACCCCCATCGGTTCAATGTTGTTGGGGGCGATTCGTTATGTGTTGGAAAACGGTCCTATCAACCAAGTTGCCTACGGTATTCCATGGAGTCTGAGTTGGGTTGCCGGTGGGCAGCGAGGTTTCGTTTTTGAAGTTGTCCGCATGTCCTGGGTCGCTATTCCTCTGGTTTGCCTACTGCTTATATATGGTTGGTGCAAAGACGCCAATCGTCGTGCTGTCGCTGTTTTTCCCTTGGTTATTGTGTTGTTTTTCGTTTTGTTGTTGATTCCCTACTCAATGGGGCGTATCGATCCTGGCGCGATGTCCCGACCGGGACTTGCCGCGAGTCTGGGTTGGGCAATCCTGTTACCGGTTGCCGTGTGGAGAGTCCTCGACTCTGGTACCCGGGTGATGATGATAGTAATTGTTGCGAGCATAAGTTCGGTTTTGGGTTTTGCCCCGTTTACGACAGCGATCAACAATCTAATCCAATCCACGGCTGCAACTATTGCTACACCCGTACTGCGAGATGGTCCAAGTGCTGGATTGCCTAACCTCGGGCGTGCTTCCGTTCAGGAAGAACACTGGGTGAGATTAACCAGCCTGTCGAAAGTTTTGGCTGAGCATGTGCCAGCGGGTGAGACTTACCTGGACCTGACGTCGCGTAACGCGCAGTACTTTTATCTAGGTTATCGACCGCTCTTACCGGTAACTGCGGCCTATAATATGGTTTCGCCCGCCCAGCAACAGCGGGCCATCGATACATTGAAAGGAAGTCTGCCGACCGTTGCATTACTGGAGGGTGTGAATGTTATCCATGATGGCGGCGGGCTAGCTCTGCGTAATCCTTACTTGTATCGTTTTATTGTTGATCATTATGATCCTGCGTATGTAAATGGTTTCATTCTGGGTTACAAAAAAGGCAGTGTCGAAGCTCAATCACTGCAGATTGATATTCCTCTGATGGACTTTACGGACGTTCACTGGCTGCGCGGGGTGCACCGTAATGCAGCGGCAGCGTATGTAGAGGATCCTGCGCTGGTAAGCCTGATCAAGGTGGGCGATGAAGTTCGTACGCACTCAGGTGATGTACGTCGTGTCGTGCGTGTTGATGTCGCGGGGCAGAGTGTTTGGCTGGAAGGACCTCCACTTGAGGTTTCTTCTACAGGTTCAAAAAGCTCAGTGACACTACTCAAAACAGATGCTCGTGAGCTTGCTGAATACAAGACAGCTTTGTTACAGACGGCTTTTGGGCAAGCTGAGTTGCAAAAAATCCCAGTGGCATGGGGGCGTTCCCAAGCGTCCTTGGATAAAAAAATGACAAGGGTCAAATCACTGGATGACTTGAACCCAAGCCTCAATCAATTAGCGGTGCAAGAGGAGGCGTATCGGGTTGAGGGCGCAGATCCATCCATGAGTTTCGACCTCTCTGCTCTGAAGATCTCTGGTCACGACGCAGGCCTGCTCAAGTTCGAGTTCCGCTGCTCAGGCCGCGCCGCCGAGCCGCGTATGCAGGTGTTCTGGTGGGGTGATGGGCAGCAAGGGCCGTTCGAGGCCTCCAGTGTCCGTTTCAATGCAGAGGACGGGACGTTGATCGTGCCACTGGATGCATCACCGCGTTGGTTGATGTTGCAGCATGTGAAGGGTATCCGGATTGATCTGGACAATGCCGGCGCTTGCAGCAGTTTCAAGGTCGATAACCTGGGGCTCTACCAGCGACAGCACTGATATAAGGTGCTCGCAACCCACAAGACCCGATGTCCCTGGCGGACATCGGGTCTTGTCGTTTCAGTACGGTGGGGTGCTACTCAGGTCCACCAATAACGCACCAGATGAAAGAAAATCGGCGCCGCAAAACACACCGAATCCAGCCGATCCAGCATCCCGCCGTGTCCTTCGATCATATGTCCCCAGTCCTTCACGCCTCGGTCGCGCTTGATCGCCGACATCACAATCCCGCCGGCAAAACCCAGCAGGTTGATCAGCAGTGCAATCAGGAAGGACTGCCAGGGGTTGAACGGGGTGGTCCACCACAGCGCTGCGCCGATCAGGGAGGACAGCAGGATCCCGCCGACAAAGCCTTCGACGGTTTTCGACGGTGACAGGTTGGGCGCGATCTTGTGTTTGCCGAACAGTTTGCCGCACACGTACTGCAATACATCCGAGAGCTGCACCACGATCACCAGGTAGGCGATCAGCAGCAGGTTGCGGCCCTCGTAGCCGACGATATCGAGGGTCAGCAGCGCAGGCACGAAGGACACGCAGAACACCGCGATCATCAGCCCCCACTGCACTTTCGACGCTCGTTCCAGGAAGTGCGTGCTGTCGCCGCCCAGCGAGGCCAGGATGGGCAGCAGCAGGAACACGTAGACCGGGATAAAGATCGAGAACAGGCCGTACCAGTCAAAGTAGATCAGCAGGTATTGCAGGGGCAGCGCCAGGTAGAACGCGGCGACCAGTGCCGGGTAGTCGCTGCGGCGAGTGGGTGTGAGGGTGAGGAATTCGCGCAGGGCGTAGAACGATACGGCGTAGAACAGCAGGATTACCGCGCCGGTGCCGAGCCAGAAGGCGATGCCGATCATCACCACCATCACCCACCAGGCATTGATGCGGGCGTTGAGGTTGTCGATCACCGCGTTGGGTGTGCCACGGGTGCGCAGCTTGAGGATCAGGCCGATCAACGAGGCGAGCACCAGGATCAGGCCGATGCCGCCGAACAACATCAGGGTTTGGCTATCCATGTCAGGAAGGCTCCGGGGCGAGGGCGAGCAGGGCGTCGCGGCTGCGGGCGAGAAACAGGGTTTTGTCTTCACCGTCTGCAAGCTGCAGCGGTGCGCCAAAACTGGTGGTGCACAACAGCGGCAGCGGCAGCACACGGCCCTTGGGCATCACACGGTTGAGGTTGGCGATCCACACCGGGATCAGTTGTGCCTGTGGATAACTTTTTGCCAGGTGATACAGGCCACTCTTGAAAGGCAACAGGCCATCTTCCAGGTTGCGCGTGCCTTCGGGGAATATGATCAGCGAGTCGCCGTGCTCCAGGGCTTCGAGCATCGGTTGCAACGGGTTGTCCACAGGGTCTTTGCGTTCGCGGTCGATCAGCACGCCGTTGAACACCCGGTTGATGATGTAGCGGCGCAGTGCACTCTTGTTCCAGTAGTCGGTGCCGGCCACCGGGCGCGTGGCTTTGCGCAGGTTTTGCGGCAACGACGCCCACAGCAGCACGAAGTCGCCGTGGCTGCTGTGGTTGGCAAAATAGATGCGCTGCACGGGTTCCGGGGCGCAGCCCAGCCACAGGCTGCGGGCGCCGGTTACTGTGCGGGCCATGGAGGTAATCAGGGTCGCGACCAGGGGTTCGAGCATGAGGATTCCTTATCCGGCGAAGGGCAGCCACGGGCTGGCCAGGATGACGGCCAATGTCAGTAACACTTGCGCGCCCAGCAGGTAAGCCTGTTTGCGCAGTAACTTGAGGGCGCCACGCCGGCGTTCGGTCCAGGGCCGGCTGGGGCGGTTGGCGGGTTGCAGGCCCAGGGTCTGTAGGGTCTGGTCCAGCTCGCCGGTACGTTCTATGTCCTTGGCCATCAGCGCAAACAGATCGGCGTCGAAGGCCACCCGTAGTGCCCAGTACTTTTGCAGCAGTCCGAGGATAATCATCCACAGGCTCAGCAGCAGGCAGATCGGCGTGATGCTGACCATCAACCATTGCGCCAGGCCAAACAGCACCCCGAGCAGGGTCAGGCCTGTGGATAACTGATCCAGGGAGCGGCCTCGGCGTAGCAGGCTGGCGACCACCTGGAGTTGCATATCAGCGGGCATAAGGCAGTGCTCCCAAGGCTTGACGATGATTGGCGTGCAGGACCACATCCGGTCGTGCTGTACGAATAATAGCCAGCGCTTCATCCACTGTGCTGGCGCGCCCGCTGTGCAGCAGCCAGGCCGCCACGGCGCTGGCGCTGCGGGAGTAGCCAAGGGCGCAGCACACCAGCAACGGCCCGTGTTCGCGCAAGCGCTCAATGGCTTGGGCCGCTTCCAGGCACTGCGCAGGTGTAGGGGCGGTCAGGTCGAGGACGGGCAGGGCATGGTATGCGCGGCCCTGTGGATAAATAGGCAGTTCGGCACACAGATCGACCACGGCACTGAATGAATTCAGCTGCGCTGGCGTCGGAATCCGCCCCAGCCACACGTTATCCACAACCCGGTCTGGCTGCGGATGCTTGCGCGTCCATAGCCGCGAGTTGAGCCACGCCGCCGCGAGATAAGGCGCATACAGCCAGCGTGCTGCCGGGCTGAGGCGGCCATCGGCGCGTTTCTGAAAGCCTGCGGCGCCCAGCAGCCAATAGTTGAGTGCCACCAGCAACACCGCGACGGCAGGCCACAGCAGCCATAACCAGGCGCCGCCCCCGGTAAAGGCGGCTATCGCCAGCCCCAGGGCGCCCAGTGCGTAACGCAACCCCAGGCGCCAGCGTTTCGGGTCTTTGGCCAGCCGCGCATTCAGCAGCGGGCTTGGATGATCCACCGGCCAGAGCCACACACACAGCCAGCCGGCCAGGGCGCCTGTGGGTAAGTCGATAAAGTGATGTTGGTAAGTGGTCAGCACCGAGATACCAATCAGCGCGAACCAGCCATGCACCAGCCAGCGCCACAGGCCTTGGCTATGCCGCTGGTACATGACCCACAGGATCACCAGCAAAGCGATATGCAGCGACGGCGCCTGGTTGAACGGTTTGTCGAACCCCGCCAGCACCGCGAACAGCCAACCGAACACGCCGTCCATTTCCGGCCGCTCAAAGGTGAAGCGCAACGGCCAGAGCAGGAAGCAACTTACGGCAATCACCTGAGCACTGAGCAGGCGCAGGGCATGTTGCTTGAGCTCATGGCGGCTGTTGGGCAGCAACAGGGAGAAACCGTAGAGCAGGTCGATCGACCAATAGGGCACGATGGTCCAGGCCCAGAACGGCATATGGGTTTCCCAGCCGAACACCAACGTGCCGACGTCGCTGCGCTGGCTGGTGACCCAGGTGGCAAAGCCGTAGGTGCTGAAAAACAGCGGCGCCAACAGCAGCAGCCACAGCAACGCGGGTTTGAAGAGGCCCGGTTCGCGCATGGTCAGATCTTCTGCGCCAGCGATACGCTGAAAATGCCCCACTCATCCACACGCTGGGTGATCTTGCGAAAGCCCGCCGCTGCCACCAGTTGATCCATTTCCGCCTGGCTGCGACGGCGCATCACCCAGGCCTGGCCCTGGCGATGGCTGGTCAGGGCACGGGCGATCAGTTCCAGTTGCGGGTGCCACGGTTGGCCGGTGTACACCAGGTAGCCACCGGGCTCCACGGCTTCGGCCAGGCCAGCGAGGGAACCTGCGACCATAGCGTTGTCGGCAAACAGCTCATACAGCCCGGACACCACCGCCAGCGTCGGCTTGGGCGCCAGTGCCGCCAGGTCGGCCCGGTCGAAGGCATCGCCTTTGACGAACTGCGCAATATCCCCCAGGCCTTTCTCGCGAATCAGCGCGCCACCGTCGCGCACGTTGATATCGCTGTAGTCGCGCAACAGGATCGATTCCGGCAGTGGGGAAACGCCCTGCAAGGCTTCCAGAATGTACCGACCGTGCCCTGCGGCGATGTCGACGATACGCACCTCGCGCCCGTCGTCCCGCAGCTGGGTCATGGCCAGGCGCAGCAACTCTTCGGCATGCAGCTTGCGCTGGCGGATCCCGCGCCAGCCAATGGAGTTCAGGTAGTTGGTATCGATCATCCGCCCTAGCGCGCCCTTACCGGTGGGGGTATTGCGGTACACGTAGTCCAGGGTGCTGCCCGAGTCGAAACCGGTGTCGAAGCCCAGCTTCACCCCCTCGGACAATTGGCGGCCCAGGCCCATGCTGGCGCGGGTCATGCGCCAGTACAGGTCGCGCAACGAGTTGCGCGGCAGCGGCGCGGCGAGGGCTTCGGATTCGGCGCAGGTCGCGCCGAGCTTGTCGGCATCCAGCAGGCTGGCGCGGTCCAGCGGGTGGGCAAAGTTTTGCAGGATAAAACGCCTGGCGCTGGCCAACGCCACGGCGCGCTCACGTTCGCCGAGGGTGTCGTGGAAAAAGCCGGGGAGGATGTGCAGTTCCTTTTTCAGGCTGCCAAGGCGCTCGAAGAACTGTTGCTGGGGTTTGCGATGCACCACAAAGTCCGAGCCGGAGATCAGCAGTTGGGTCGGCACCTGGATGGCCTGGGCATCGGCGACTACGCGGTCGGCCGCTTCGTACAGGCCCAGCAGCACATTCACCGAGATCGCCTTGGTGATCAGCGGGTCAGTGTCATAGGACGCGACACGCTCGGGGTCATGGCTGAGGAACTTGGCCTTGACGTAGCTGTTGACGAAAAAGTTGCCGCGAAAGCGCCGCATCAACGCCAGGCCCGGGCGGGCGAAGGGCACGTAGAGCTTGACCTTGAAGGCCGGGGAGGCAAGCACCAGGGCGCGGATGTTCGGCGCGTAGTCATGGACCCAGGTGGCGGCGATCACCGCGCCGACGCTTTGGGCGATGACGGCGAGGTTGTCTGGCGCGATGCCATAGGCGCTGCCGATATGGTCGCAGAAGGTCTGCACATCCCGCGCGCTGGTGGCAAAGCTTGGGCTGTCGCCACGCTCGCCGGGGGACTGGCCGTGGCCACGGGCGTCCCAGGCGAAGAAATCGAAGTGCGGCAGGTCCAGTTCATCCACCAGGTGTGCAATGCGCCCGGAATGCTCGTGGCCCCGATGGAACAGCAGGATCGCCTGGCGTGGCTCGGGCCCGGTGGCGGTGGTCGCGGGCCAATGCCGATAGAAAAGCTCTACGCCATCATGGGTGCTGAAGGTGTGCTGTTGCTGTTCGCGCATCGCAAGATCCTTATGCCGTCGGGGAGATGTCGGGTTGTTCTTTAAGGCCCTGGCGCACTCGATTGACCAGGGTATAGGCGAGCAGTGCAGCCACCAGCCACATCACCCCATCGACCCAGCCTGCGCCGAGCCAGCCCAGGGCCACGCCGGTGGCCAGCACACCGAGGACAAATGCACGATCACTCTTGCCCATGGGGCCGTCATAACGCCGCGAGGCACCGACCATGGGCCCGAGCACGCCGGCGTATTCGCTGAACACCGCCAGCAGCGTCACCAGCAACACCGGCGCCAGGCTGGCCCCGGGGATCAGCGCAAACGGCAGGATCAGCGCACTGTCGGCGATCACATCGCACAGTTCATTGAGGTAGGCGCCCAGGCGTGATTGCTGGCCGAACTCCCGGGCGAGCATGCCGTCGATGGCATTGAGGGCCATGCGCAGGATCATCCACAACGGGATCAATACGAACACCCAGGCGTACTGGGCGAAACCCGCGACCAGCAGGCCCACCAGCAACGATACGATCCCGGCCAGCACGGTGATCTGGTTGGCGGTGGTGCCGTTGTCATACAGGCGCTGCACCAGGGGCCGCAGCAGGTTTTGAAAACGCGGTTTGAGCTGATAGATCGAAATCATGAGAGTGACGCTTCCTTGTCCGTGATCCCGCGAAAAATCTGGTGTGAGTGTGACGATAAATCGCGGTGGGCACTAGTGATGGTTCCTACAAGGACTCAGGAAACCACGAAAATTCTCACAGCGTTGTAACGCCTCTCAGGCACCTCACTCTAGTGCTGTGTCGGGACTGAACAAACCGTTCAGCCGACCCCCTACAGACCCATGAGGAATACCACAATGAATATCAAGAATGCCGTTTCCGGTGCTGCCCTGGCCATTGCTGCCGCCACGATGTTTGCCGGTGTCGCGACCCAGGTCCAGGCGGCCGATGAAGCGAACGTGCATTGCTATGGCGTGACCTCCTGCAAAGGCATGAACGACTGCAAGACCGCCGAAAACGCCTGTAAAGGCCAGGCTGTCTGCAAGGGCCATGGCTTCAAGGCCATGACCAAGGCCGCCTGCGATGCGGCGGGTGGCAAAGTCGGCGAATAACCGCGAATACGTGATCCCGCAGCGGTGTGCACGTCGCTGCGGACACTTTCCAGGAGTTCGTCATGTCGCTATCGGTTCCTTGCCTGGGCTACGGCCTGGGATTACGCAGCACTTACTATCAACAGATTATCGAGCAGTCGCCGGATGTGGACTGGTTTGAAATCGTCTCCGAGAATTATCTGGTGCCGGGCGGCAAGGCCCTGTACTACCTGGACGCCATCGCCGAGCGTTATCCGTTGGTGATGCATGGGGTGTCCCTGTCGATCGGCGGGCCCCATGCCCTCGATAGGGATTACCTCAAGCAACTCAAGCAATTGGCCGACCGGGTCAAGCCGGCGTGGGTCTCCGATCACCTGTGCTGGAGCCGTGGCAACGCCCATCAACTGCATGACTTGTTGCCGCTGCCCTATACCGGGGAAAGCCTGCGCCACGTCGCGGCCCGTGTGCGGCAGGTACAAGATGTGTTGCAGCGGCCATTGGTGCTAGAAAACGTCTCCAGTTATGTGCGATCCCGGGACGATGAATTCACCGAGTGGGAATTCCTCAGCGCCTTGAGCCACCTCAGCGGTTGCGAGCTGCTGTTGGACGTCAACAACGTGTATGTCAGCTCGCGCAACCATGGCTTCGACCCCTGGACCTTTATTCGCAACCTGCCGCCGCAGAGCATCCGCCAACTGCATTTGGCCGGGCATATGGACTACGGCGACTACGTGGTCGATACCCATGACCATCCGGTGTGCGATCCGGTGTGGCAACTGTTTCAACAGACCCTGGAACACCTGGGGCCGGTGGCCACTTTGCTGGAGCGTGATGACCACTTCCCGCCGTTCGCCGAGTTGCTCGATGAGCTGGGCAAGGCCCGTGAGTTGGGGGCTGGCGCCTTGGCCCGGAGGTCGCTATGCGCCTGATCGACTGGCAGCTGGCATTTGAACGGCATCTCTTGGCAGAGGCTGGCAACTGTGGTTTTGCCAGCACCTTGATCGGTGGCCCGACCCTGGATGTCGAGACGGGCCTGGCGATCTATCACAACGCCTATCGGGCCCGTTTGCTGGAAGTGATGCAGGGGGATTTCCCGGCCGTGTGGCATTGGCTGGGGGATGATGAATTTGCCGGGTTGGTGGCGGCCTATGTGCAGCGCTATCCATCGGCGCATTTCAGCTTGCGCTGGCTGGGGCAACGGTTTGCAGACTTTATCGACGAGCATCTGGTCGCCGAACAAGCCGCCCCCCTGGTGGAGCTGGCGCGCCTGGAATGGGCCTTTACCCTGGCGTTTGATGCGCCTGCGGGCCAACCCCTGAGCCTGCCGGACATGACCCGGCTGGCGCCCGAGGCCTGGCCGTTGTTGCAGGTTGAGTGGGTGCCGGCGGTGCAGCAGGTGTTGTGTCGCTTCAACAGCCGGCAGATTTGGCGTGCGGTCAAGGCACAGGCTGGGTTTCCCGGCAGCCAGCCGTTGCCGCTGGCCGAGGTGTGTCTGATCTGGCGTGACCAGCAGGTGTGCCGCTACCGCAGCCTGGAGCCCGCCGAGGCATATGCCCTGGCCGGGATGGTCGACAAGGGGTGGACGTTTTCAGAACTGTGCGCCGAATTGGCAGTCACTTATCAAGAGGGCGCGCCGCTGCAAGCTGTTACCTGGTTGAAACAGTGGGTTCAGGACGGTTTGCTGCAATGTCGGGCACCATAGAATGGGGCTATTAAATCGATAGCCTGCTACTTTTTTATGGATGGTCTACCCTCATTTCAGACGTCTGAAACGAGGGGGACTACTCATGTTTGCGCAACTTCCACCGGCCTTACAGAATCTTCAGCTTCCGCTGCGTCTGCGACTCTGGGATGGCCATGAATTCAACCTGGGCCCGGAGCCCAGCGTCACCATCGTGGTCAAGGACCCGGTGATGGTGACGCAACTGAGCCATCCTACGCTCGACTCCCTGGGGTCTGCCTTCGTGGAAGGCAAACTGGAGCTGGAAGGCTCCATCAGTGATGTTATCCGGGTGTGTGATGAATTGAGCCATGCCCTGGTCGAGGAGGCTGAGCACACCGGAGCGGTGCGCTCGATCCACGACAAGGCCACGGACGCCGCCGCGATTTCCTACCACTACGACCTGTCGAACGAGTTCTACCAGCTCTGGCTGGACCGTGACATGGCCTATTCCTGCGGTTACTTCGAGACCGGCAGCGAATCCCTCGACCAGGCCCAACAAGACAAATTCCGCCACCTGTGCCGCAAGCTGCGCCTGCAGCCTGGGGAGTATCTGCTGGATGTCGGTTGCGGCTGGGGCGGGTTGGCGCGTTATGCGGCGCGTGAGTTCGGGGTCAAGGTGTTCGGCATCACCCTGAGCAAGGAACAACTGGCATTGGCCAGGGAGCGGGTGCTCGCCGAGGGCCTGGAAGACCGGGTGGAGCTGGCGTTGCTCGACTACCGCGACTTGCCACAGGACGGGCGGTTCGACAAAGTGGTCAGCGTCGGTATGTTTGAACATGTCGGCCACGCCAACCTGGCGCAGTACTGCCAGACCCTGTTTAGCGCCGTGCGTGAAGGTGGCCTGGTGCTCAACCATGGCATCACGGCCAAACATACCGATGGCCGCCCGGTGGGGCGTGGTGCCGGGGACTTTATCGAGCGTTACGTGTTCCCCAATGGCGAGCTGCCGCACCTGGTGATGATCAGCGCCGAAATCAGCGAAGTCGGCCTGGAAGTGGTCGACGTGGAAAGCCTGCGCCTGCATTACGCGCGCACCCTGGACCACTGGAGCGAGCGCCTGGAAGACAACCTGGAGGCGGCGGCAAACATGGTCCCGGCCCAGGCGCTACGTATCTGGCGCCTGTACCTGGCGGGTTGCGCATATGCGTTTGCCCGGGGCTGGATCAACCTGCACCAGATCCTGGCGGTCAAGCCCCATGCCGATGGCAGCCATGAGTTGCCGTGGACGCGGGAAGATCTCTACCGCTGAGATCTTTGGCTACGTTGAAATACTAAATGTGGGAGCTGAGCTTGTGTGGGGGCTGGCTTGCCTGCGATGCAGACACCGCGTTTTTTCAGTTACAACGCAGTGATGCAATCGCAGGCAAGCCAGCTCCCACATTTTGTCCGGTGCAATTTATAGGATGGGGGAAATCAACCGCGCCACGCGCATCCCCAGTTGCTGCAGGCGGCGGGTCTGCTGGCTTTCTTCCTGGCTGGTTTCGTGGGCCTGGGCGAAGTCGTCCAGCAGCATATGTTCCACTTCGCTGGCGAAGGCTTTATCGACAGTCAGCAACATCACTTCAAAGTTGAGGCGAAACGAACGGTTGTCCAGGTTCGCACTGCCGATGGCGCTGATTTCGCGGTCTACCAGCACCACTTTCTGATGCAAGAACCCCGGCTTGTAGCGGAATACCCGCACGCCGGCGCGCACCGCCTCAATCGCGTACAGGCTGGAGGCGGCGTAGACAATGCGATGGTCGGGGCGTGACGGCAGCAGCAGGCGCACGTCCACGCCGCGCAACACCGCCAGGCGCAGTGCGGCGAATACGGCTTCGTCAGGGATGAAATACGGGCTGGTGATCCACACCCGCTCAGTCGCCGCATGAATGGCTTCGACGAAAAACAGCGAGCAGGTCTCATACGGGTCCGCCGGACCGCTGGCCAGCAATTGGCAGAGTACGCCGTCATCGGCATAGGTGTCGGGCAGGATCAGCGGCGGTAGTTCACGCGCGGCCCAGAACCAGTCTTCGGCAAACGACTCCTGCAGGCACGCCACCACCGGGCCGCTGACTTGCACATGGGTGTCGCGCCAGGGGGCCAGCGGTGGTTTCTTGCCCATGTATTCGTCGCCGACGTTATGCCCGCCGACAAACCCGGTCAGGCCATCGACCACGACAATCTTGCGGTGATTGCGGAAATTTACCTGGAAGCGATTGAACCAGCCGCTGCGGGTGGCAAACGCCTTGATCTGCACCCCGGCGTCACGCAGCGATTGCACATAACCGTGGGGCAGGGAATGGCTGCCGATGCGGTCATACAGCACATAGATGGCCACACCCTCGGCGGCCTTGGCCTTGAGCAGGCTGTGCAGCTGGCGCCCCAGTTGATCGTCATGAATGATGAAAAACTGCACCAGCACCGCAGTCTTGGCAGCGCGGATGGCGTCGAAAATGGCGCTGAAGGTGGCGTCGCCATTGACCAGTAAACGTACCTGGTTATTGGCCAGGCACGGCATGCGTCCCAGCTTGGGCATGGCGCGCAGCGAGGCATAGGCGTGGGAGTTGCGCGCGGCCAGGGCTTCTTCGACCCAGGGGCGCCAGTTCAATTCGGTGATGGCCTTGTGCATTTCCTGGTTGGCCTGGCGCCGGGCCTGGATATAGGCATCGAAGCTGCTGCGGCCAAAGATCAGGTAGGGGATCAGCGTCAGGTACGGCATGAACATCAGCGACAGTGCCCAGGCAATCGAGCCTTGGGCGGTACGCACGGTCAGCACCGCGTGCAGGGCGGCCAGGGAGCCGAGAAAATGCAGGGTGGCGATAAAGTAGCCAAGCAAATGCGGGCCGAAGAAATCCATGGACAACGATACTCCTGACGATCCAATGCGTAACAGACCATGTTCGACGGCGATTGTCGCTATTTTATTGAGCATGCAACGCCGAGCGCTTTGCGACGTCTAACGCCGACAATTACCCAGGAGTTACCCGATGAATGCTCGTCTGCTTGGTTTGGCCATGGTTGTAGGGTTGACGCTGCCTGTGGCAGCGCAGGCGCAGATGTTGGCGCCGGGCTTGTGGGAATTGACCACCAGCAATATGAAAGTCGATAACCAGAACCTGCCGGACTTGTCGTTGATCCTCGGCCAACTGAAACAACAGATGACCCCGGAACAGCGCGCGATGCTGGAAAAACAGGGCATCACCATGGCCGGCAAAGGCGTGCAGGTCTGCCTGACGCCGGCCCAGGTGGCCTCCGATACCATCCCGCTGACCGACCCGCAATCGGGTTGCAAGCAAGAGGTAACCGACAAGACTGGCAACCAGTGGAAATTCCGCTTCAGCTGCCCGAAAGCCGAGGGCACGGGCGTGGCCACATTCCAGAGCCAGAAGGCATTCACCACCACGGTCAACGGTACTTTCAATGCCACCGGCGTGCAGCAGAACGGCAGCCTCGACACCCAGGCACAGTGGCTGGGCAACGACTGCGGCACGGTCAAGCCCCGCGCCTGAACGGCTCCTGGGTTTTAGCGCAGAAAATGCAGGGGCAGCCCCTGGCAACTGTCAATGACCTGCCCCTGGTGCCAGGCCACATGGCCTGACACCAGGGTAGTGCTGACGCTATGGCGAAAGCTGCGCCCGGCAAAGGGTGTCCAGCCGCAGCGGGCGAGGATCGGCTGGCTGCTCACCGGCTTGCCTGCGGGCTCGGGCTTGATCAGTACCAGGTCGGCCCAGTAGCCCTCGCGTAGATAACCCCGGTCAGGAATGGCGAACAGGTCGGCGACGCGATGGCTGGTTTTCGCCACCAGGGTGGTCAGGGGCAACAGGCCGTCAGCCACCAACTCCAGCAATGCGGGCAGCGCATGTTGCACCAGGGGCAATCCCGCAGGCGCTTCGCGGTATGCCCGTTGTTTTTGCTCCCAGGTATGAGGCGCATGGTCGGTGCCGATCACATCCAGGCGATCGCTCAGCAGTGCCAGGCGCAGGGCATTGCGGTCGGCGCGGGTCTTGATCGCCGGGTTGCATTTGATCTGGTGCCCAAGGCGGGCGTAGTCGCGGTCATCGAACAGCAGGTGATGCACGCACACTTCTGCAGTGATGCGTTTTTCTGCCAGCGGTTTGTCTTCAAACAGTGGCAGTTCCCGGGCGCTGGTCAGGTGCAACACATGCAGGCGCGTACCGTGGCGGCGCGCCAATTCCACGGCCAGGGACGAGGAGCGATAGCAGGCTTCGGCGTCGCGAATCAGTGGGTGGGCGACGGCGGGGATTGCCTCGCCAAACCGGTTTCGCAAACGTTGCTCATTGGCCTGGATGCTCGGCGTGTGTTCGCAATGGGCCAGGAGAATGGTCGGCACCTCGGCAAACAGGCGCTCTAGAACCCTTGGATCATCCACCAGCATATTGCCGGTGGAGGCGCCCATGAATACTTTGACCCCGGCGACCTGCCGCGGATCCAGGGCGGCCACGGTGTCGAGGTTGTCGTTGCTGACGCCAAAGTGAAACCCATAATTGGCCACCGAGTGCAGCGCGGCGCGGCGTTTCTTGTCGGCCAGGGCTTCCAGGGTCAGGGTCGCCGGTTGGGTATTGGGCATGTCCATGAAACTGGTGATGCCACCGGCCACCGCGGCGCGGGACTCGCTGTAGAAACTGCCTTTATCCGATGCCCCCGGTTCGCGGAAATGCACCTGGTCGTCGATCATGCCCGGCAGCAACCATTGGCCTTGGGCATCGATCTCGCTCTCGGCCGTTTGCCCCTGGAGACTACTGGCGATGTTTTCGATACGGCCGTTGGCGACCAGCACGTCGGCGTCGAATTCCCGGCCCTCATTCACCAGGCGTGCGTTGCGGATCAGCAGGCGGCTCATGTTCAGAACTCGTTTTGCAGGGCTTTGTAGCCACGCACCAGGTCGACATTGGTGCGCGCCACGTCTTCGGAAAACTCCGACGCGCTGACGCTGACGGGCGGGAACTGCGACAGGTCGGTATTGGGCCCGATACGGGTGGTGGACGGCACGTAGAAGGCGGCCGGCAAGTCACGGCCATCGACCACCGAGTTGTGCCGCACCACGCAGCCATCGCCGACCACGCAGTTGAACAGCACGCTGTTGAAGCCGATAAACACCCGGTCGCCGACGGTGCACGGGCCGTGGACAATCGAGCGATGGGCGATGGAGGTGAATTCGCCGATGGTCACCGCCGCCCCGGATTTGGAGTGGATCACCACGCCGTCCTGAATATTGGAGTTGGCGCCGATGGTGATCGGGTCCATGGCGCCGTCGGCGTTGACTTCGTCGGCGCGGATCACCGCATAGGGGCCGACAAATACGTTCTCGCCGATGATCACCTTGCCGCAGATGATCGCGGTTTTATCCACGTAGGCCGATTCGGCAATCACCGGCAGATCGCCGGAAGGGTTCTTGCGGATCATGCAGCAGGTTCCTTGAGGGGCGCGGTGAGGATATGCACTTGGTCGTCTTCGATGGCGTTGTAAAAGCAGGTGGGGCGGCCGGTATGGCAGGCCGGGCCTTGTTGGTCGACGATCAGCAAGATGGCATCGCCGTCGCAGTCCAGGCGTGCTTCGATCAATTGCTGCCAGTGGCCGGAGCTTTCGCCTTTGCGCCACAACTGCTGGCGTGAGCGTGACCAGTAGCAAACCTGGCCGCTGGTGAGGGTTTCGTCGAGGGCCCGGCGGTTCATCCAGGCCAGCATCAACACCTCGCCGCTGCCGTGTTGCTGGGCAATGGCGGCGATCAGTCCGTCACGGTTCCACGGCAAGGCCTCCAGCACCGGGGCCAGGGGAAAGCGGCTGCCCACGGCGGCGGCTTCCAGGTCGAGCATTGTCAGCTTCATGGTGTGCCCAAGGCCGCCCTCGTCCAACGGCTCTCGGCCACCGCGTCATGGGCGTGCAGGCTTTCGGCGTGGATGACCTTCAGGTGCAAGGCTTGCACCGTATCCAAACGTTTTAGCGCCAGATTCAGACGGCGAGCGGCGTCTTCGCAGAACATCAGGTTCTGGCCATTGGCCAAGGCGAAGGCTTGTTCATCGGCGCGTTTTACGGCGGTCTGTACGGCGGTGCCGAGGGCTGCTTCAGCCTGGTCAATCACGTCAGTCAGGGGCAAGGCTTGAACGCCTGGTTGCAGATGGACCTGCAACAGCGCACTGCTGCGTTGGCTATGGGGGGTGGCGACGATGCCGTTGGGGCTGCCCAGCCAGGCCAATACCTCTTCGTGTTGCAATGAGATGTTGGCGAAATCGTCGACAAATTGCTGTTGAATCAACTGCCTGGCGAGGGCGGCTGAGCACGGACAGGTTGAGGAGTAGCTCACGTCAATTTTTAGTTCCACGTGGAACATCTGTTTTTCCAGACGCGCTTCGATGGTCACTGGGTAGGTCTTCCAGCCTGATAGCGGGCTGACCAAGGCCGGGCGTTTAAGCAGCAAGTCGCTATGAATCCGCAGGTAGGCGCTGCTCGATAACCCTTCGTGGCTATCGAGGAATTGCTGCAACACCTGGCGCAACAGCGCCGGCCGCAGGTCTTG
Organism: Pseudomonas sp. ICMP 8385; assembly: GCF_002699915.1. Classification (NCBI taxonomy): domain Bacteria; kingdom Pseudomonadati; phylum Pseudomonadota; class Gammaproteobacteria; order Pseudomonadales; family Pseudomonadaceae; genus Pseudomonas; species Pseudomonas sp. ICMP 8385. The sequence continues at coordinate 116,709 of NZ_LKBY01000168.1, forward strand.
TTGCTCAAGCATTGCCAGCGCCAGGTACAGGCGCGACATATGAATGCCGCGCGCCGCGCCGTCATCCAGGCTCACGCCCGCATCGGCCTTGGCGCTCAAGCGTTGGCCGTCGATCAGGATAGGAAGGGCAATGCCACACATGCCCACCCAGTCGAGAGGCAAGGCTTGGCGAGAAGCCTGCGCGGCGATATCCGGCAGAGTCAGCGCATTCATGAGCAGGTCCGTCGTTGAAAATAATTCGACATGTTATATTATAACAATTGAATCGACGATTATTTTTCTACGACAGGCCTAGCACCCACTGATCCGGCTGCAGGTGAACTTGGCGCTGGAACCCCCCGAACTGGAAAACCGGTTGATCGTGGTCCAGCCCACACGCCGTGTGTAGCCGACCCACGCCTCACCGTCGGAGGCCAGCCCGGTAAAGAACGTCAATTGGCCATAGCGGCTATTAGTCTGCGCCCAGTAGCGCTTGCCGATCACCTCGAACCCGCGCAAATACGTGGTGTTGCCTGCGGTCGCGACACTGTAGGCATTGCCCTGGGCATCGACGCAGGCCAACAGGGTGGCACTGCGGGTGCAGGTGGCCAGCGGGCCGGGCACTTGGGCGCCGGCCTGGGTCGCCGTCAGCAGCAACACGCTGCATAACAGGTATCTCATCGCGGTTCTCGGGGCATGGAGGGGCTCAAGGATTGCGCCCTTCGTCGTGACGGGCAAGAGGGGATTGGCTTATTTGCATTGTTATACTATAACATAAAAGCACAGCCTGACCCGTGAACCGTCCCGATGACTGAACAAGACCTGCTTGCCCAACCGCCTGCGGATTACATGAATGAGGCCCAGCAAGCCTTTTTCCGCGAGCGGCTATTGGCCCAGCGCGATGACCTGCAAGCGCGCATCGAAGCCGAATTTATCGTGCTGCGCGAGCAAGAGCCCAACAGCGACCTCGCCGATATCGGCAGTGCCGAAGAACAGCGCCAGTGGCAATTGCGCCTGCTGGAGCGGGAAAAGAAGCTGCTGGACAAGATCGACGAAGCCCTTGAGCTCCTGGCGCGTGGTGAATACGGCTGGTGCCGCGAGACGGGCGAGCCGATTGGCCTCCAGCGTCTGTTGCTGCGGCCCACCGCCACCCTGTGTATCGAAGCCAAAGAACGTGAAGAGCTGCGCGAACGCCATCAACGGGCGATTTGACCGACCACCCTGATGAGGAACACCCGATGACCGACCGTCTACCCGTTACTGTGCTCTCCGGCTTTCTCGGCGCCGGTAAAAGTACGCTGCTCAATTACGTCCTGCGCAACCGCGAAAATCTGCGGGTGGCGGTGATAGTCAACGATATGAGCGAAATCAACATTGATGGCGCCGCAGTCCAGCGCGACGTCAGCCTCAATCGCGCCGAAGAAAAACTGGTGGAGATGAGCAACGGCTGCATCTGCTGCACCTTGCGCGAAGACTTGCTGGTCGAGGTAGGAAAGCTCGCCAGGGAGGGTCGGTTCGATTACCTGCTGATCGAATCCACCGGCATTTCCGAGCCGCTGCCGGTGGCGGAAACCTTCACCTTTCGCGATGAAAACGGCCAGAGCCTGGCGGATATTGCGCGGCTCGACACCATGGTCACCGTGGTCGACGGCATGAACTTCCTGCTCGATTACCAGGCGGCCGAAAGCCTGGCGTCCCGCGGCGAAACGTTGGGTGAGGACGATGAACGCTCCATCACCGACCTGCTGATTGAACAGATCGAGTTCGCCGACGTCATTCTGATCAGCAAGATCGACCTGATCAGCCGCCACGAACGTGAAGAACTGGTGGCCATCCTGGAGCGCCTGAATGCCCAGGCGCGCATTATCCCTATGGTGATGGGCGAGGTGCCGCTGGCCGAGATTCTCAATACCGGGCGTTTTGATTTTGAGCGCGCGGCCCAGGCGCCGGGCTGGTTGCAGGAGCTGCGCGGCGAACATGTGCCGGAAACCGAGGAATATGGCATCGCCTCCACGGCTTATCGGGCGCGCCGGCCATTCCATCCCCAGCGCTTTTTCGACTTTATCGACCGCCCGTGGAGCAATGGCAAGCTGCTGCGCTCCAAGGGGTTTTTCTGGCTGGCCAGCAAGCACCGTGACGCTGGCAGTTGGTCCCAGGCCGGTGGCCTGATGCGCCATGGTTTTGCCGGTCGCTGGTGGCGCTTTGTGCCGAAAAGCCAATGGCCCGAGGACCAGGAAAGCGTCGCGGCAATTATGGGTAACTGGCAACTGAGCACCGGCGATTGCCGCCAGGAACTGGTGTTTATCGGGCAGAACATCGATTTTGTGCAGATGCGTATGGAACTGGACGCGTGCCTGCTGACGGATGAAGAAATGGCCCTGGGCGCCGAAGGTTGGGGCCTGCTGGCCGATCCTTTTGGCCCTTGGTACGAGGAGGCAGCCGCCTGATGCTGGCACCTGTGATTCAACTGCGCCCGGTGATTCGCCAGACCCGTGGGGAAACCCCGTTGGCCCTCGCCGACATCCTGGATAACGGCGTCAACCTGGCGCTGTGGCAGCGCCAGTTGCCGCTGCACATCGCCGAGTTTGGCGCGTTGCTGGTCTCGCTGGGCGAGCCGCTCGCCGAGTCGCTGGTGGTGGAGTTGGACAGCGAAGACGCCGAACCCAACTTGCAGGGGCTGGCCGCAGGCTGTCGTGACCTTGAGGGCTACGAAGGCTTTATCGCTGATGTTGCCTGGCTGATCAGTGCTTTTGCCTGCCTGTTGGGCGCCAAGCGTATTGGCGTGCGGCTGAGGCTGCTGGACAAGGCCATGTGCCCGCGCTTTCACGTCGATCACGTGCCCGTGCGTTTGATCACCACCTATGCCGGCATCGGCAGCCAATGGCTGCGCGAAGGGGTGATGGACCGGCGCCAGTTGAGCCAGGCAGACGCGGAACCCCGCGAGCGTATCGAGCAGATCCACTGTGGCGAAGTCGCCCTGCTCAAGGGCGAAAAGTGGCGCGGCAATGAAGGCTATGGCTTGATTCACCGCTCGCCGACGCTGGCCGCCAACGAGCGACGGCTGATTCTGACGCTGGATTGGCTGGCATAACCGGGTAGGATCAAGCGTCTCTACACGGCCTGAATAATGTCCACGATGCTGCAGAATATTCCCACGCATGTGATTGCCGGCCCATTGGGGGCCGGCAAGACCAGTTTGATCAAACACCTGTTCACCCAGCGTCCGGCCAACGAGCGCTGGGCCGTGTTGATCAATGAGTTCGGGCAGATCGGCCTGGATGCCGCGCTGCTGACCCTGGATGACGACGGCATTGCCCTTGGCGAAGTGGCCGGTGGCTGTTTGTGTTGTGTGAACGGTGCGCCGTTCCAGGTAGGGCTGGGCCGCCTACTGCGTAAGGCCAAGCCGGACCGGCTGTTTATCGAGCCCTCTGGGTTGGGGCACCCGGCGCAATTGCTTGCGCAGTTGCGCCAGGCGCCCTGGCAAACCGTGCTTGCCGTCCAGCCTTGTGTGCTGGTACTCGACGCCCAGGCACTGGCGGCGGGCAGACCGTTGCCCGACGCGCAACGCGAGGCATTGGCCAGTGCCGGGTTGCTGGTGCTGAACAAGGAAGAAGGGCTGGACCCCGCGCAACGAACCGCGATCGAAAGGGCACTGCCGGCCTGCGAGGTTTACTGGGCGCGGCAGGCGCAGTTGCCATTGGCTCGGCTACCGGGGTTTGGCGCACAGGCCGGGGCGGCTGTGGATAACTTTCAAGTGCCCAAGGGAGTGGCGCAAATCCAGGCAATCTGGAGCGATCCGTGTGTGCCGATTTGCCTGCATCAGGCCCAGGAGGGGGGCTGGAGCATCGGTTGGCGCTGGCACCCGAGCCAGCAGTTCGCCCCCACGCTGCTGCGGCAATGCTTGCAGGGCCTGGACTGGCGTCGTGCCAAATTGGTTATCCACAGCGCCGCGGGTTGGGTCTCGGCCAACGCTGTGGATAACACCACGCTCACCTGGCAGCCCAGCGAATGGCGCCGGGACTCGCGCATCGAGCTGATCTTTCGCGAAGAGCAGGACGTGACAGCACTGCAAAAAGCCCTGGCCGCTTGCCGTCAGTGACGGCCCTTGCCGTGCTCCTGGCGCCACTGGCTCAGTTCAATCACTTCGGCGCTGGGCTGTGGTGTCTTTATTTCAAACGGGTAGGGCGCCAGTTCGATCTGCGCACTGTGGGCCCCAAACTGGGTGATGGTGCCGGGATGGCGGGCTTCGCCGGTCACGGTGAATTCAAAGTTGTAGACCCGCGCCAAACGCCGTCGGCCGCTGGCGTCCTTGACGAAACCGATGCGTTTCAAGGCCACGGCACCATCGAGCAGTTCGATGTCGAGCTTGGCGCAATGCTGTTTGACCCTCTCCAGCGCGCGCTCGCGCAAGCCGTGGTTGTGCCACACCCAGGCGGCAGTCGCCGCCAGCAGCATCAGCACAAAGATATTTCCCAGGGTCAGCATGCGATTTGCTCCAACAAAGTAAGGCCAGCTTAACTGTGTCTCCGGTCTGTCGTACAGGCTGCTTTTAGTCGCATACTGCGCGGCCAGAATTTAACGGTTTTACGGAAGTTTCCTGCATGAAACGTACTCCTCATCTGCTTGCGATCCAGTCCCATGTGGTCTTCGGCCATGCCGGCAACAGCGCCGCCGTGTTTCCCATGCAACGGGTGGGGGTGAATGTCTGGCCGCTCAACACTGTGCAGTTCTCCAACCATACCCAGTATGGCCAGTGGGCGGGAGAAGTGTTGGCGCCGCAGCAAATTCCTGCGCTGGTGGAGGGGATTGCGGCGATTGGCGAGCTGGGCAACTGCGATGCAGTGCTGTCCGGCTACCTGGGCAGCGCCGCCCAGGGCCGGGCGATCCTGAGCGGTGTGGCACGGATCAAGGCGATCAACCCCAAGGCCCTGTACCTGTGCGACCCGGTAATGGGCCACCCGGAAAAAGGCTGCATCGTGCCCCAGGAAGTCAGTGATTTTTTGCTGGACGAAGCGCTGGCCATGGCTGACTTCTTGTGCCCCAACCAATTGGAGCTGGACAGTTTTTGCGGGCGTAAACCGCAGTCGCTGTTCGATTGCCTGGGCATGGCGCGGGCCCTGCTGGCCCGTGGACCGAAAGCGGTGCTGGTCAAGCACTTGGATTATCCAGGCAAGCTGGCAGAGGGTTTCGAGATGCTGCTGGTGACGGCTGAAGGCAGTTGGCACCTGCGTCGGCCATTGCTGGCCTTTGCGCGCCAGCCGGTGGGGGTCGGCGACCTGACGTCGGGCCTGTTCCTGGCGCGGGTGTTGCTGGGCGACAGCCTGCTGGCGGCCTTTGAGTTCACCGCCGCAGCCGTGCACGAAGTACTGCTGGAAACCCAGGCGTGCGCCAGCTACGAGTTGGAATTGGTGCGGGCCCAGGACCGCATCGCCCATCCGCGTGTGCGCTTTGAAGCCACGCCGATCAGCCTCTAACACCACCAGCCCAATGTGGGGTCCACAGCCTGGGATCAGAGAGTGTCAGCCTTGATCTCCTGGTAGCGCTTCTCCAGCTCCTGGCGAACCTGCCGGCGCTGTTTGGCCTGGATAAACCGGCGCTTGTCTTCACTGCTCTGTGGCTGCAACGTGGGCACGGCGGTCGGTTTGCGGTCGTCGTCGACGGCGACCATGGTGAAGAAGCAACTGTTGGTATGGCGTACCGAACGCTCGCGGATGTTCTCGGTGACGACCTTGACCCCCACTTCCATCGACGTATTGCCGGTGTAGTTGACCGAAGCCAGGAATGTCACGAGCTCGCCCACATGGATCGGCTCGCGAAAAGTCACCTGGTCCACCGACAGTGTGACTACGTAGCGGCCGGCATAACGGCTGGCGCAGGCGTAGGCCACTTCGTCGAGGTATTTGAGCAGGGTGCCACCGTGGACATTGCCTGAAAAATTGGCCATATCAGGGGTCATCAATACCGTCATCGACAGCTGGGCGTTTCCGGGTTCCATAGCACACTCACGGTTGTAGGCATTGGTTGGGGGGCACCTCTGCGGATGCTGGAATCATTACAGCGCCATCCCTTACGGGACGCCGGGGCGGGGCTTGCCGTCACGCCCGGGTCGATCTGTTTCCATATATTGCACCGGCTTTCTGCCGCAAGTCGCGGTGTTACCCTTGAAAAGCTCATTTCAAGGGCATTTCTTACGAATAACACAGACTTTTCCTTCCGCACATTGCGCGCCGTTGTGGCGGCTGCGTGGAACCTGGGAACGTGCCAGTACCCTCAAGGAGCCCCTCGCCATGCACGCCATCAGCTTTATCCAGGACTTGGCGGTGATCATGCTCGTGGCAGGGGTGGTGACCATCCTGTTCCACCGTCTCAAGCAGCCGGTCGTCCTGGGGTACATCGTCGCCGGCTTTATCATCGGCCCGCACACCCCGCCATTCGGCCTGATCCACGACGAAGACACCATCAAGACCCTGGCTGAGCTGGGGGTGATCTTCCTGATGTTCTGCCTGGGCCTGGAGTTCAGCCTGCGCAAGCTGTTCAAGGTGGGCGCCACGGCGTTTATCGCGGCCTTCCTGGAAATCATCCTGATGATCTGGATTGGCTACGAAATTGGCCAATGGTTCGACTGGAACACCATGGACTCGCTGTTCCTCGGCGCGATCCTGGCGATTTCCTCGACCACCATCATCGTCAAGGCCCTCAACGACCTGAAGATGAAAAACCAGCGCTTTGCCCAACTGATCTTTGGCGTGCTGATCGTCGAAGACATTCTGGGCATTGGCATCATCGCCCTGCTGTCGAGTATCGCCGTCAGTGGCACGGTCAGTTCCGGCGAGGTGTTTTCCACGGTCGGCAAGCTCTCGCTGTTCATGATCGTGGCTCTGGTGATCGGCATCTTGCTGGTGCCACGGCTGCTGGCCTACGTGGCCAAGTTTGAAAGCAACGAGATGTTGCTGATCACCGTCCTGGGCCTGTGTTTCGGTTTTTGCCTGCTGGTGGTCAAGCTGGAGTACAGCATGGTGCTGGGCGCCTTCCTGATCGGTGCGATCATGGCTGAATCCCGGCAGTTGCTGAAAATCGAGCGCCTGATCGAGCCGGTTCGCGACATGTTCAGCGCGATCTTCTTTGTGGCCATCGGCTTGATGATCGACCCGCAGATCCTGCTGCAATACGCGTGGCCGATTGCGGTGATTACCGTGGCCGTGGTGCTGGGCAAGATGCTGTCCTGTGGCCTTGGCGCGTTTATCGCCGGTAACGACGGCCGCACCTCGTTGCGGGTGGGCATGGGGCTGTCACAGATTGGCGAGTTTTCTTTCATCATTGCGGCGCTGGGGATGACCTTGCAGGTCACCAGCGACTTTCTCTACCCGGTGGCGGTGGCCGTGTCGGCGATTACCACCTTGCTCACGCCGTACCTGATTCGTGGTGCCGACCCGTTGTCCTTGAAGATCGCGGCGGTGATGCCGCAGCGCCTGAGCCGGGTGTTTGGCCTGTATGGCGAATGGCTGCGCAGCATCCAACCCCAGGGCGAAGGCGCGATGCTGGCGTCGATGATCCGCAAGATCATCCTGCAGGTGGGGGTGAACCTGGCGCTGGTGGTGGCAATCTTCTTTACCGGCAGCTTTTTCGCCGCGCGGATTGGCGGGTATCTGCAAGGCTGGATCAGTGATCCAAGTTGGCAGAAGGCATTGATCTGGGGCGCTGCGTTGTTGCTGTCGCTGCCATTTTTGATCGCCGCGTATCGCAAGCTCAAGGCGCTGTCGATGTTGCTGGCGGAGATGAGCGTGAAGCCGGAAATGGCCGGGCGCCATACCCAGCGCGTGCGGCGAGTGATTGCCGAACTGATCCCGATCCTCTCGCTGTTGGTAATTTTTCTGCTATTGGCAGCCTTGTCGGCCAGTATCCTGCCGACCAACAAGTTGCTGGTGTTGATTGCCGTGGTGGCGGCGGCAGTGGCCGCCGTGCTCTGGCGCTGGTTCATCCGCATCCATACGCGCATGCAGGTAGCCTTGCTGGAGACCCTGGACAATCACAAGGACACGCCGGAGCACTGACCTTATGTGGCGAGGGGGCAAGCCCATCGCCACGTAAACCGGCTTGTCACAGGCTTGGGATCAGCTTTCCAGCCACACGTCCCGTGCCCAGTGCCACACCGACTCCCAGGACTCTTCGGTCACCAGTTCCTCTTCACCGGACCACAACACCACCGTGCCGTCTTCTTCGACGCAGTAGTAGTCGTCGCCGTCCTGGCAAATCGGGATCAGCTCGCGAGGCACGCCAAGATCCCAGGCATTGGCGGCGACTTCCGGCAGATAGGTGTGGGACTGGGGGTCGGTGATGGTCACCGGCTCCAGGCTGCCATACACCACATCGCTGACGGTCAGCAGGAATTCCTTGAATACAAACGGGATGTTGATAAACAGCTGTTCTTCGACTTCCACCAACTGGTCTTCGTCGGGCAGTTCCAGAGGAACCGGTACCGGTTCGTTGGCTTCACGCAATTGTTCGATGACTTCTTCCACGGCCGGGATCCTCATGCTAGATGGCGCGGTTTATAGGGGCGTTTTATACAGTAGCTCGCTATAAGTGCAACCGCGAAATAGAAAACCCGGTGAAGCCGGTTAAAACTGCTTTTCTAGCTTTAGGCTGATGCTGTTTTTGTCGTAGGAATAAAGCCAATCCACATTACTGACAACCTTGTTGTACTTGACCGTCAGGCTGGGCACCGCATCCAGCACCGCCAGGCGTGGGGCACGTAGGATAAAGGTGTAGCCTTGTTCTTTCTCATTGCGTCGGTCATCGACGATAGCGCTGTAGGCATCGTATTGGCGTTTGCGGTACGAGGCGAACAGCACGGCGCTGACGCCCACCTCGAAATCCTTCGCCACCCCTAGCCGCACGCCCTTTTGCAGGTAGGCCGCCGTGCGGTCCTGGGTGTTGCGGTCGCTCAGGTCTACGCCGCCGAACAGCGTCCACCGCTGGGGCAGGGCCTGCCACAGGGTGGCGTAGACCGAACTGATGCCGCCGTCGAGGTTGCTATTGATCTCGTGTTTGTAGGCCATGTCCTTGTATTCGCCTTCCAGCTTGAACATACGTGTGGCCGACAGTGTATGAATCCATTCGCCGCGCAGCCCCCAGGCGCTATACATGGCGTTGTCACCAATCGTATTGAATTCAAACGACGGCCCGAGGGCGTACTGGTTTTTGGCGTCGTGGTAGCTATAGCCGGCGTTATTGATGAGGGTGCCTTCGTTGTACTTGCTCTGTTTTTCATAGGCCTGGCCATAGAGCAGCGAGCGCATGAACACCCCGTGATGGCCGCTGATGGCCACGCGTTTGTTGAGCGTGGCCTCGTAGTCCGCGCCGTGGGCAGACACGGCCTTGGGCAGTGAGCGTTTGACGTAGATGGTTTCGTCGGGGGTGACGTAGCGATAAGTCACCTCGCTTTCCGGGGACTGGTTGAGGTTGTAACCCCAGGTCGGGCCGATAGCCAGGGAGCCCTGCCAGTCTTCACGGTGGTCCAGGGCCTGGATAAAACTGTCGACGGTCTTGCCCACGCCCATGGCTTGCGCGTCAGCTGGGCTGAGGCTGCTGCTGATCTGCTGGAATACGCTGTTGGACTCGCCATCCTTGCGGTTCTCGAACAACACCCGCGCCAGTTCCAGGCGCCCGGGCAGGAAGTCGGCCTGCAATGCCAGCAACTGGCGGTATTGGCTTTCGGCCTGTTCAAGATCGCCATCGGCGCGGGCCAGGCCGCCCTTGGCATAGGCGGTGAGCATCGGGTCGTGGCCGGGCAGGGCGGTGTAGCGCCTAAGGTAATCCCTGGCTTGCGGCCATTGCTGGCGCTCGATGGACAGGTACACCGCGCGGCCCAGTTCATCGAGGTTGTTGCCCACGCTGTAGGTCTGCCCATCGATATTCAACAGCGGCGGTGCGCCGTCGCTGGGCAGTTCATCCTTGAGCAGCTCGCGCTCTTGCTGGTTGGCGCGGTATTCGATGGTCTGGTTCAGGCGCAGGCGGGTGTCCTGGTCGGCGGCAAAAACCCTCGGGGCCATGGACAGCAGCAGAAAAAAGGGCAGAACGTGGAGCGTAAGGGATCGCATGCAGTAGGGCTGGGGCATTACCGGGCTCTCGGGATCGCTTCAAAACGCCAAAAGCAAGTGCCTGGGGGCAGGCACTTGCTTGGGTGGTGCTACAACAGGTTCAACGGGCGATTACTTGGCGACGCCACCGAAGGCGGTGTCGTAGTTGCGGTCGGTGAACTTGGCGATACCGGCCAGCGACGCGGTAGAGCCTGCGCCGAAGAAGCTGCCTTGTGAGGTGCCGGACGAAAGCAGTGCATTGGTTGCGGTATTACGCGCCTGGGCAGTACCGGCGAAGCCTGCGGTGGCGGTGTCGATGGCTGCGGTGACTTGAACTTTAAGCGCGCTGTTGCTCAGCGAGCCGGTCAAGGTGGGTGTCGCGTTGCCGAACGAGGCGGTCAGGTCGCCAGACAGCACATTCGCCCCGGAGTAGTTGTTGATGCCCTGTACTGCATAGGTCACGTTGGCTGTTGGCAATACACGGCCGGTGGTGTCGCCAGAGTAGTACACGACACGGGTCGGGTCGTTGGTGGCGCCGGTCTGCGACCATTCGCCGTAGTACACCTGCTGGTTGGCGACTTGTTTGAAGTCGAAGTTGCCAAGGGCGGAGTGAGAGGCTGGCATCATTGCCGGGGTAATGGTTGTCACCCCATTGGTGTCAGTGGCCACCATGCCTTTGAGGCCGCTGAACGGCACTTTTGCGCCACCGTAGAACGCGAGGACGCCCACGGCGGGCTGGCCTGGCGAGCTTGGGTGGTTAGGCGATGTGGCGCCCGTGCCGCCGACGACGATAGTACCGGTGTAACTTTGCGCGGAAGAAGTGTCTGCCTGGGCAACGCCGGCTAGACCCAGAAGTGCCACTGCCAATACTGTGTAGTTGAAAGATTTCATTTCATCATCCATTGAGTGATTTAAATTAAGTCAACACGTCAAGCGTTTGCCAATTTCTTCTTTAGCCTCCCATGCAGTACCTCCAAACTTAAAAAGTAGTGGTGAAAGCGAGTTTTAACGTTCGACCGGGCGCGGGCATGGCCGAACGCGTCAGTGGGTCGATGTAATAAAGGTTGCTCAAGTTGGTGCCGGTTAACTCGACGGATGCGTCATCGGTCAATTTGTAGTTAACGTAGGCGTCATACGTGATGATCTTGTCCCATGACATGGGCGTATTCAGGTAATAACTGACCATGGCGCTGTTGGGGTAGTTGTCATAGAACTTGTTTTCATGTTGGCGGTAATAAATAGCCCGTCCGCCCACTTCCAGTTTGCGATCAAGGAAGCGCGCACCTAACCCGAGGTTGGCAGTCCACTCTGGCATTGCCATGCTCACCAGGTATCCACCTACAAAACCGTCATCCACGCAGTTGGGGGTACTGCCGTCGGTGCTGACGGAGACCGCCGAGTTTTCATCGCAGACTCTGTTTTTCAGGACATGGCCGATACTCATATCGGTGAAAAAACGTCCGTTATCGTAGCGACCCTGGAACTCCACGCCGGAAGTGACTTGCTTCTCAAGGTTACTGAAGCGCAGTTGTGGGTCGCGTTCGATCACGTTTTTTGTAGTGTTGTAGTAATAGCTCAGCTTGATGTCAGCGCTTTCACTGCCACCCCAGCCGGCCAGGTTATGGATGTAGGCGGCTTCGTAGTTATGCGCATGTTCTGGCTCAAGCCCCCAGGGGTTGACCGATGAGGAAAAGCCAATGGTGCTTTCAAACATGCTTGGGTAACGGATGGCCTCGCTGTAGCGCAGGTAGACCCGGCCATTTTCCGAGGTATAGAACGTTGCAGAAAGCGAAGGTGTCCAGCCACTGTCTTTCTGGTGTTTGGCTTTGATATCTTTTTCGTAGCCCTCGCCGTTTCCGGAAGCGCTGCAGGAAATAATATTTTCGCCTGCACTCAATCCATTAATGCATGGATTGTTATCGCGTGAATAACGACCTTTTGCGTCACTCGCCCAATCCGCCTTGTGCTGAGTGTCTTGCACACGTGGTGTTTGTTGTTTGATTACGTCAATTATCTCCTGACGCTCCGACTCCGGGGTATCAAACATATCCCAGAAAACTTTGTTGTTTGCAATTTGTCGATCAATGTCGGCTTGCCACTCGGACTCGGTCAGCGTCTTTCGCGTGGTGTAATCCACCTGCCGCCCGGTTTCTTCAAGTTGTGTTGTGACCCCACTCTTGTCTTGGGCACTTTTCAAGTAGTCATCAAATGCCCAATAAGACGAATAACGCATCCCCGCCTCAAACTTGGCAAAACTCACGGGCCGCCAGTCGAATTTGAAGTTGTATTCCTGTTCCTCGCGGCGTCCGGCCCGAGGGTACATGCGCAACGTGTCGCTGATGATAGGGTCGTAATAGTTGTCGTTCGAGCCCAACTTTTCATGCTGATAACTACCACCCAGGGTCAGATCGAGGCTATCAAGCAACTTAAACTTATTGCTTGCGGTCAGGCCGACCCGATCATGCTTGGCGTTGGCCAGGGCGGTATTACGGTACACCGGGTCGGCGATGGTGGTTTGATTGGGCACGCCACCGCTGCTGTAGGTATCGCTACGGGTGTTGGTCATCCACAGGTTGGAATAGAAATCCACCCACGGGTTGCCTTCGGGCTTGAGGTTGTATTCCAGGTTGTAGGCTTTGCTTTGCACATGGCTCAACGGCCATTGCGGCACGCCGTTGGTGGCGGCGTCGTAAGTCGTGCCGGGTTTAAAGAACGAGATCCGTGATGGCAGGATCTCGCCGTACAGCGCATCGGTGTCGCGATAGCCGAATTCCAGGGACTGGTTTTCATCAATCTTGAGTTTGGCCTTGCCCAGCCAGGACTCCATCTTGCTGGAGGTGTTGGGCACTTCATCGCCCGGTTTGTAGATAGTGGCGAGGTTGGGAATGTAGTCAAACTCGCCGTTGACTTGCTTGCCGCTGGAATAGAAGCCGCTCTTGTTCTTACCCGCGTAGTGGTTGCCTTTTTCACGCAAGGCGTAGGCTGCCAGCAGTTCGAATTTTTCCTGGCGCGTGGCCAGTGCCAGGCGGTAGGCGGAGTCATCGCTGGACAGCAGTTTGTTACTGCTGCTGGTACGTGGGTGTTTGTACAGCGAGTGATCGTAATAGCCCCTGATGGGTGAGTACTCATAGCCGGGGCTGGGCATTTGCCCGGTCATCAGCGTCGGCAGTTTGGGCGACACCGAGTTGTTGCTGCCTTCGATTTTAAGTTCGCCACCATATTCCTGGTCCTGCTTGAGCACGTCGTCGACGTTTAGGGTGCTGGCCACCACCGCGCCGCCAATGCCGCTGTAGACGTTACGCTCCAGGTTCGGCCCCTTGAGCACCTTGATACTGCCGATCAGGTTGGGGTCGATATAGTTACGGTTGTTGGCGCCCATGTAGCCGCGATAAGCGGTGATTGCCTGTTCGGTGCCGTCGATGGTCAGGGGCACGCGGCCAGGGCCCTGGATGCCGCGGATGTTCGGGTCCAGTGCGCCGCTGTTGCGCGAATCGCCGCTGTACACGTTGAGCATGCCCTTGAACATATCGGCGGGGGCCGCGCCTTTGTAGCGTTCGATCTGCTCCTTGCCGGCATACACCGAGGAGATGTCCTGATCGTAGATATCGTTGTAGCCCTTTTCGTCGCGGGACTGCTTGCCTTCCATGCCCATGACGTAGGTCGGATGCAGGTCGCCAGCCTGGATCCCCGTCGAATTGGGTGCCGATTGCACCTGGATGATCGGGCGCTCGGCTGAGCCGGTGAGGCTGTAGCTGACCCCTTGGTTGGCCAGCAGTGTTTGCAGCGCAGCGTCCAGGGACAGGCGACCCTTGACCGGGTTGCCGTAGCTGTTGGTGAAGTCGTTGCTGCCCAGATACAGCTCGACACCGGCCTGGCGCGCCAGCAGGACCAAGGCTTGATCCAGCGCCAGGGTGGGCACGTCGAAGTTGTGTACGTCAGTGGCCGGGGCGTGGTTGGCGCTTGCGGCTGGCGCTGCCAGCACCGGGCTGATGGTCGTGGCATCGGCGACCAGCGCAATGGCGGCCAACTGAATCCCCAGGCTCAGTCGGGTGCGTTTTGTTGCCTTGCGCTTTTTGTTGTTTTCTTGCGTCTGCAAAACCGGCCTCACTAAAGTAAATAAGATTTATTCACATGTAGTAGAAACGGCCCAGCTGCAAAAACGCGATAGATCGTTATGATCTATTAATATAGTTTTTTATCTGATTTTGAAGTTTTCGCGGCGTGAGGCCGCTCAGTAGATCAGCGTCAACCCAGGCAGGTTAACCATGCGCCCGTGGACTTGCGCCACCAGGCGTTCAAGCGCGGCATCGAGGTTATCCAGGCGCATTACTGCGCTGACCCGTACGTTGCGCAGGGCCTCGCCCTTGACCAGCACCCGCCCGGGTCGGTAACGGTTGATGTGGGCTGCGACGTCGGCCAGGGATTCGCGCTGGAAGACCAGCCGGCCTTCCTGCCAACTGGCCAGTTCCTCGGGGCTGGTGTTCAGCGGTACCAGGCCCGTCTTGGGGCTGAAGTGCAGGCTGTTGCCCTGTTCCAGCAGGGCTGCGCCTGCGGCTTCATCGCGCCCGTGGGGGGTCAGGTTGACCTCGACCCGGTGTTGCAGCACACCCACCCAGCCTTCGCGATCCTTGCCGATCCCCACCAGGTAACGCGTGCCGCGCGCCGTGATATCGGCCCCCGGCGCCTGTACAGTGAAGGGGCGCCGTTCCTGTTCATTCATCGGCGCAGGGCTGAACACGGCCTCGCCCTGGCTCAGAAGCACCCGGCGGGTCTGGTCGTCGTAGGCCAGGTTCAGGATGCTGTGGCTCCCCAGTTGCACCTGGCTGCCGTCGGCCAGGGTGATCTGGCGCACTTCGCCAAACCCGGTGTGATAGTCGCTGTTCAGGGCTTGGACCCAGAAAGGTGGCGCTAGCAGCATCCAGCAGCCCAGCGCCAGCGCAGCCACGGCGCTGCCGCCGACCACCGGCATACGCAGCCAGGCGGCACGCGGTGGGCGCTGGGGTTTTACATAACCGGGGCGTTGCTTAAGCTGGGCGGTGGCCTGCCACGCACGGTTGGCGCGCTCGGCGGCGGCGGCGTGCAATGGGTCGGCGGCCAGCCAGCGCTGAAAAGCCTCGAGTTCACGTGCAGAAAGCTGTCCTTGGCGATGGCGCATCACCCAGTCGGCAGCTTTGCGCTCTACCGGGTCGATAGTGTGTGGGGAGGCGTTCACGGTTCGGTCTATTTACCTTTTGGCTCTTTGTCGTACACAAGGCTCAGCCCTCTTGGCCAGGCTCCAGCGCCCGACCAATCCTGGCCAGGGCCATTGCCATGTGTTTTTGTACAGAGCTTGTGGATATCCGTAAATAGCGCGCGGTCTCTTTGTGCGTCATGCCCTCCACCCGGCACAGCATGAACACATCGCGGGTACGCGGTGGCATGCGCTCCAGCAGGCTTTCCAGGTGCTCCAGCTCCAGTGCGCCGAGGGCCTGTTCTTCGGGGCAACTGGTCTCATCGACCAGGGTGGCGAAGAAGGCGGTGGGGTCATTGTCGTAGCGCTTTTCACCATAACGGCGGTGATGATCGATCATCAGGTTGTGCGCCACCCGAAACAGGTAGGACGGTGCGCACAGCACGCGCTCCAGGCTCTCCAACTGAGCGATGCGCAGGAAGGTGTCCTGCACCAGGTCCGAGGCCAGGCTTGGGGAGCATTTCTTGCGCAACAGGTAACGATGCAAGGCAGGCGCATGTTGAGTGAACAGTTTTTCCAGCACGGCGGCACTTTCCTATGCTCGGGCAGAACCGGGGAGGGCGAGTATAATGAGAGTCGTTCTCATTAATCCAGCGAAACTGCGCACTGACTTTTCCACAGGCAAAAAAACACCCCGGTTGTGCAGGCTCCCAAGAGCACTGCACACGACCGGGGTGTGTTACAGCAGGCTGTGTGCCTTTGCGGATCAGCCGTTCTGGCGGATACCAGCTACCAGCCAAGGCTGGTTTTCGCCCTGTGGACGTTCCATGTTCCAGCTTTCGCTGAACACTTCGCCCTGGTCGAAGCGCGAAGTCTTCGACGTACCGCTGAAGGTCAGGGTAGCGATGGTCTTGTCGGCGCGGTCATCCACACCTTCCAGTTGCACGCGCAGGTCGTCGATATAGGTCGACTGGAACGCGTCGCCCAACTCGGCGCGTTCGCGCTTGAGGAACTCCAGCAGTTGCGGGGTCACGAACTCGGCGATCTTGTCCATTTCGTTGGCGTCCCAGTGTTGCTGCAGGGACTGGAAGTGGTTGCGGGCCGCTTCGACGAAACGCTCTTCGTTGAACCAGGCTGGCGCGTTGATCACCGGACGAGCGGCGGCAGCCGGTGCCGCCGAGCCGCCGAAGATCGAACCCATGGCAGGCTTCTGCTCGAACACTTCACGCTGCATCGGCGCGCCGGCTGGAGCCAGGTGCTCCTGCTGCTTGCGGCGACGGGCGGCGATAAAGCGGAAGATCACAAAGGCGATGACCGCCATGATCAGGATGTCGAAGATCTGCATGCCCTGGAAGCCGCCGCCCATGAACATGGAAGCGAGCAGGCCGCCGGCAGCGATACCGGCCAGCGGACCCAACCAGCGCGAAGCACCGCCGGCCTTGGCAGCAGCGCCAGCGGCACCGGCTGCACCTGCGGTGGCAGCCGCTCCGCCCATGCCGCCAGCGGCTGGGGCCATTTGGCTGGTCTGGTGGCTTGGCGCTGCGCCGGAGCTTTTACCGCCACCGAAGCGTTTGGCGTTGGCGTCGAGGCTCATCGTCAGGCCGATGCACAACGCCATGGCGATGCTAAGAAAACGTTTCATAAAGGGAATTCCCATTTGTGGATTGCACGCGCGCCATGTTGCACAGGTGCAGAGGCAGTGGCTAGCAGCATAATGTTTCGGGCTTTTGCGTAAGACCTATTCGGAATGGTCTGTAGGACTAATTACAGATATTGGCCCGTACTTGCTAAAAACAAGGGCAGGGCGCCTTCAAGAGCGGACGCAGAGCGTCCAGGGCAGTGTTCCCACGCAGAGCGTGGGAACGATCAGACCGCTTCGAGCTTGGCGTAACCCATCATCAGCCACTTGCTGCCTTCGGCGAAGTTCACCTGCACCCGAGCCTGGGCCCCGGCGCCTTCAAAGTTGAGGATCACCCCTTCGCCAAAGATCGCATGCCGGACCTGCTGGCCAAGGCTGAACGGGGTCTCGGGAATTTCCGAACCGGCAAACAGGCTGCTGGAATTCTGTTGCTGGCCCCCGCCAAACGGCCGGCTGACGCTATTGGACAAGCGCACTTCCTGAATCAGCCCTTTCGGCACTTCCCGTACGAAACGCGACACCTTGTTGTAGGTCTCGCTGCCATACAGGCGCCGTGTCTCGGCGTAGGTCATCACCAGGTTCTGCATGGCCCGGGTGATGCCCACATAGGCCAGGCGGCGCTCTTCTTCAAGGCGGCCGGGCTCTTCCAGGCTCATCTTGTGCGGGAACAGGCCTTCTTCCATGCCCACCAGGAACACGTAGGGGAACTCCAGGCCTTTGGCGCTGTGCAGGGTCATCAGTTGCACGCTGTCTTCGTGTTCGTCGGCCTGGGTATCGCCGGCTTCCAGGGAGGCGTGGCCGAGGAACGCCGCCAGTGGCGACAGGTCGGCATCTTCCTCGCTGTTCTCGAAGGCGCGGGCGGCGCTGACCAGTTCCTCAAGGTTTTCTACCCGGGCCTGGCCTTTCTCGCCTTTTTCCGCTTCGTGATAAGCGATCAGGCCGGATTGCTCGATCACGGTCTGGGTCATCAGGTGCAGCGGCATTTCCAGGCATTTGGCGGCGAGGTTGTCGATCAGCTCGACAAACGCCCCCAAGGCCCCGGCAGCACGGCCGGTCAGGCCTTTATTGGCGATCAGCAGGCGCATGGCCTCCCACATCGACACATCGCTGTGACGCGCATGCTCGCGGATCGCCTCGACGGTTTTCTCGCCGATGCCCCGCGCCGGTACGTTGATCACCCGTTCCAGCGCGGCGTCATTGCCGCGACCTTCCAGCAAACGCAGGTAGGCCATGGCGTTCTTGATTTCTGCGCGCTCGAAGAAGCGCTGGCCGCCGTAGATACGGTACGGGATACGCTCGCGCAGCAAGGCCTCTTCCAGCACCCGCGACTGGGCGTTGGAACGGTACAAAATGGCGATATCGCTGCGTGCCAGCCCGGTTTTCAGGGCGCTTTCAATGGTTTCCACCACGTAGCGCGCTTCGTCGTGCTCGTTGAAGGCCGCGTAGAGGTTGATCGCCTCGCCTTCGCCGCCGTCGGTCCACAATTCCTTGCCCAGGCGCCCGGTATTATTGGCGATCAAGGCGTTGGCGGCCTTGAGGATCCCGGCGGTGGAGCGATAGTTCTGCTCCAGGCGAATGGTCTCGGCGTCGGGGAAGTCGTCGGAATACTGGTAGATGTTCTCGATTTTCGCGCCACGCCAGCCGTAGATCGACTGATCGTCGTCGCCCACCACCATCAGGCTGTCGCCGCCCTTGGCCAGCAGGCGCAACCAGGCGTACTGCACGGCGTTGGTGTCCTGGAACTCGTCCACCAAAATGTGCCGGAAGCGCTTCTGGTAATGGGCCAGCAAGCCGGGGTTGTCGCGCCACAGGTCGAGGGCCCGCAGCAGCAGTTCGGAGAAGTCGATGACGCCGGCACGCTGGCAGGCCACTTCATAGGCTTCATAAATGCTGCGCATGGTGGCCAGGAACAGGTCGCCACTGGCCTGGATATGTTGCGGGCGCAGGCCTTCGTCTTTCTGGCCGTTGATAAACCACTGGGCCTGGCGCACCGGCCAGCGTTGTTCATCCAGGCCCAGCTCGCGGATCACCCGCTTGACCAGGCGTTGCTGGTCATCGCTGTCGAGAATCTGGAAGGTCTGGGCCAGGCCCGCCTCCTGCCAGTGGGCCCGCAACAAGCGGTGCGCCAGGCCGTGGAAGGTCCCGACCCACATTCCGGCCGGGCTGATGCCCATCAACTGCTCGATGCGGTGGCGCATCTCGGCAGCGGCCTTGTTGGTGAACGTCACCGACAGGATGGAATGCGGGGACGCGTTCTCGACCTGGATCAACCAGGCGATACGGTGCACCAGCACTCGGGTTTTACCGGAGCCAGCACCGGCCAGGACCAACTGACGGCCAACGGGGGCGGCTACGGCCTGGCGTTGGGCATCGTTGAGGGAGTTCAGCAAAAGGGAGAGATCATCGCGCATCG
This sequence comes from Pseudomonas sp. ICMP 8385, assembly GCF_002699915.1. Classification (NCBI taxonomy): domain Bacteria; kingdom Pseudomonadati; phylum Pseudomonadota; class Gammaproteobacteria; order Pseudomonadales; family Pseudomonadaceae; genus Pseudomonas; species Pseudomonas sp. ICMP 8385. The sequence continues at coordinate 135,989 of NZ_LKBY01000168.1, forward strand.
ACGCATTCTAGGGTGCCGGGGGGAGGGGGGCAAATCCCATTGCCCGGTGGTCGGCACAAAAAACCGCCGGCGATCTTCAATTGGTCACTGTTGGAGCCATAGTGATGACCGGTAAGTCATCGCCTGTAGCCCGCGCCCTGTCTTGTTAAGCCCCTCTGGCCCGAAGGTTTGCGCAGGTTTATTCGCGAATTTTTATGATCCAGAGCAGTTTGGTCTGCCCGTCTGCTTGTGTATGCTCCGTCGACGTTTCGGGCTCACCATTATAAGAACACTGCCTATGACCCTCAGCACCGACTTGTCTGGCCCCTCTGTCGTGCCGGCGCAGGTTATCCGCAAGCATTACGCCATGGAGATGGCGGTCGAGCGTACGCGTCTGTTGTACCAGGGGTCGCTGCTCCCCACTTTATTGATGTTGCTTAACGGTCTGGTCTGCGCCTGGTTGCTCTGGAGCCCGCAGCGCTATGTGCTGGTCGGCAGTTGGTTGGTGTGGTTGCTGGCCCTGGTGGCGCTGCGCGTGATCCAGGTAGCGGCCTTCGATAGCGCCCTGCCCAGCCGGCAGGCCCAGCCGATCTGGCGGCGCATGTTTATGCTGGGCTCGGCGGCCAGCGGCCTGACCCTGGCGAGCGCGGCCATTGCCCTGGTGCCACTGGACAGCTTTGTGCAACAGGCCTGGATCTTCGGCCTGATTGGCGTGGCCACCCTGTCGGCCAGCGTGGCCTATGCCGTCAGCGTCCCGGCGTTTTTGTCGTTTGCCTTGCCCTGCCTGGTGCCCACCATCCTCTATCTGTTCTGGAGCGGCGAACCGCAATTACAGGGCTGGAGTTACCTGGGCTTGATCCTGCTGGCGTCCCTGAGCCTGGTGGCATGGCAGGTCAACCGCCTGATCCAGCGCGGTTTGCTGCGCCGGTTCCAGAACCAGGCCTTGATCGAGCACTTGCAGCAGGCGCGCCAGCGCAGCGAGCAGTTGAATCAGGACCTGGTGCGCGAGGTCGAGCAGCGGCGCGAGGTCGAGCAGGAACTGCGTCAGGCCCAGGTCGGCCTGCAGCAGCGCGTCGAGCAGCGCGGCCAGCAATTGGACGCCGCCAGCCTGGCCCTGAGCAAAAGCGAGGCGCGCCTGGCCATGGCGTTGCAGGCCAGCGAGCTGGGCTTGTGGGACTGGAACCTGCAAACCGATGAAGTCCACCACACCCGGCTCAAGGAACTGTTTGGCCTGGAGCCGGAGTACGTCACGGCGATGCTGCGCGACCTCAAGCCACGCCTGCACCCGGACGACTTGCCGCTGCTCAAGCGCGCGCTGGTGGGGCACTTGAAGGGGCGCAGCGAGGACTATCAGGTGGAGTACCGCGTGCGCCATGGCGACGGGCGCTGGGTGTGGATCGAGGACCGTGGGCGCGCTGTGGAGCGTACCGCCAGCGGGCGCGTGACGCGCATGCTCGGCACCCGGCGCGATATCAGCGTCGGCAAGGCGCTGGAAGAGCAACTGCGGCTGGCGTCGACGGTGTTCGAGGCGGCCAGCGAAGGCATTGTGATCCTGGACCCGGAGTACGTGTTGATTGCCGTCAACCAGGCCTTTAGCCGCGTCACCGGTTTTGATATCGACGACATGCTTGGGCGCAATGTCGTGGAGTTGCCGTGCAGCCGCGACGCGCGCCGACACTTCCCGGTAATTCGCCAGGCCTTGTTGAGCCACGGCAGTTGGCAGGGCGAGCTGGTGGAAGCGCGCAAGAACGGCGAGCTCTACCCCCAGTGGCTGCAATTGAGCGTGGTGCGCGATGTTCGGGGAAATGTCAGCCATATCGTAGGCTTTTTCGCCGATCTGTCGGCCCGCCGCGAATCGGAGGAGCGCATGCGCTACCTCACTCATTACGACGAACTGACGGGCCTGGCCAACCGCTCGTTGTTCCGCGAGCGCCTGCGCGAGGCCCATCAACGGGTGCGCCAGGGCGGCCGCAGCCTGGCGTTGCTGCATATCAACCTGGACCGCTTCAAGCTGCTCAATGACAGCCTGGGCCATGAAGTCGCCGACCAGTTGTTGCAGAAAATGGCCCGGCGCCTGATCAATGCCTTACCGGAAGCCGACACCATTGCGCGGCTGTCCGGCGACGAATTCGCGGTGTTGTTCGACGCCTATGGCAGCTTGTCGAGCCTGGCGCGGGTGGCCACCCGGCTGTTGGCCAAACTGCGCGTGCCGATGACGGTGGACGGGCATGAGTTGGTGGTCAGCGCCTCAATGGGTGTCAGCCTGTTACCGGATAACGCCCGGGAAATTTCCGCACTGGTCAGCCAGTCGAACATGGCCATGCAGCATGCCAAGCACCTGGGCGGCAATAACTTCCAGTTTTACACCGACAGCCTTCAGGCCAGCACCCTTGAGCGTTTGCAGCTGGAAAACCAACTGCGCAAAGCCATTGATGAGCGGCAATTGAAAGTGTTCTACCAACCCAAGCTGTGCCTGGTCACCGGCAAGATGACCGGCGCCGAGGCGCTGGTGCGTTGGGATCATCCGCAATGGGGCAGCGTGCCGCCCGGTGATTTTATCGGGCTGGCGGAAGAGACCGGGCTGATCGTGCCATTGGGCGAGTTCGTGCTGCGCCAGGCCTGCTGGCAGGCGTGTGAATGGCAGCGCCAGGGCCTGGCGCCGATCCGGGTCTCGGTCAACCTGTCGGTGCATCAACTGCGCCAGGGCAAGCTGGTGAGCCTGGTGCGCCAGGTGCTGGGCGAAACCGGGCTGGCGCCGCAATACCTGGAGCTGGAACTGACCGAAAGCCAGTTGCTCGACAGCGTCGAGCACATCATCGCCACCTTCCAGCAATTGCGGGACTTGGGGGTGAAGCTGGCCATCGACGACTTTGGCACCGGCTATTCGTCCCTCAGCTACCTCAAGCGCATCCCAGTGGATTACGTGAAGATCGACCAGACCTTTATCCGTGGCCTGGGCCAGGGGCGTGAAGACCTGGCGATTACCCGGGCGATCATCGCCATGGCCCATGGCTTGGCGCTCAAAGTGGTGGCCGAGGGCGTGGAGGATCAGCAGCAGCTGGATTTCCTCAGGGCCGAACAGTGTGACGAGGTGCAGGGCTACTTGATCAGTCGTCCGATGGAGGCCGAAGGGCTGGCAGATTTGTTACGGAAAAATGCAGATTTTCCTTAGTGTATCCAAGGCCGCATCCAGGGCTACATTGCGCTTGCCCGCTGATTCAGGGGGCAACAGGGTGATTTAGTGATGCATCGAACGGGCAAATCGGCAATTCTTGTAGTATAACTACAAGCTTGCTACATCCCTGGCGCCTGCCAATAACAAGAGTCCTGCCCTTTGAACCTGTTGCAACATATCGCCCAGTCGCGCCACCTGTTACGCAAATCGGAACTCAAGGTTGCCGATCACGTGCTGCTTGACCCTGCGGCCGTGATGCACAGCTCCATGGCTGATCTGGCCCACAGCGTGGGGATCAGCGAGCCGACCATCGTGCGCTTCTGCCGCGCTATCGGTTGCTCGGGGTTCCAGGACTTGAAGCTGAAACTGGCCCAGAGCCTGGCGGCCGGTGCCAGCTTCGGGCAGTTTGCGATCCACGAAGACGACTCCGTCGCCGACTACAGTCTGAAAATTTTCGATACCACCCTGCACACCCTGATGGAAGTGCGGGAAAAGCTCGACCCGATCGAGCTGCAAAAAGCCGTGACGGCCATGTCCCAGGCCCAGCGCGTGGAGTTCTATGGCTTTGGTGCCTCCGGCGCGGTGGCGGCGGATGCCCAGCACAAATTCTTCCGCCTGCTGCTGACGGCGGCGGCCTACAGCGACCCGCACATGCAGGCGATGTCGGCGGTGACGTTGAAGCCCACCGACGTGGCGATCTGTATTTCCCAGTCGGGCCGCTCCAAGGACTTGCTGATCACCGCCAATCTGGTGCGTGAAAGCGGCGCGTCGCTGATCACCTTGTGCCCGAGCCAGACGCCCTTGGCGGAACTGTCCACGGTCAACCTGGCGATCGATGTGCACGAAGACACCGAGATCTACACCCCGCTGACCTCGCGCATCGCCCACCTGGTGGTGATCGACGTGCTGGCAATGGGCGTGGCCATGGCGCGCGGGCCGAGCCTGGTCAACCACCTCAAGAGCGTCAAACGCAGCTTGCGCAGCCTGCGTCTCTCGCCCAAATCGGTCAAAGCCCTCGACGACTGAAGGTTACACACAGTCAAAAATGTGGGAGCGGGCTTGCTCGCGATGAACGGTGGATCAGTCAACATATCAGGCGTCTGGCTCACCGCTATCGCGAGCAAGCCCGCTCCCACATTTGGATCTTGCGCATATTAAGAAGATTCATCGTCCTGTAACCCCCACGCCGCCAAACCGTCATCCCCCGCGCCCATCCTGAACTCCCCGTACTCGCATTGGGAGACTCGAAATGGCCCGGCACTACGAAGACAGCACCAGCACCGTCAAGACCCGTCGTCAGCAGGAAGACCAGCGCCGCATGGCGTTCCGGCGTGCAATTGAAGATCGCTGCGAACAGCGCCAATTACAGCAAAGCATCAGTGACTACCCGGAGCTGCACTGGCAGGCATCCGCGGCTGCCCAGCGAAGCGTTCAGCCAGCGCGCTGATCTGCACCCGCTCGCTGCGGATAAAGCCCAGGAACGCATGGGCCACCGGTGACAGGCGCTTGGCCTTGGCCTGCACCAGGCACCAGCTGCGGTACAGCGGCAGCTCTTCCACCGGCAGCTCCTTGAGCCCGCCGGTGGCCAGTTCCAGGTTCAGGGCGTGGCGCGTCAGCAGCGCCACGCCCAACCCCGCCACCACGCACTCACGTTGCGCCTCGGCCGACGCCACTTCCACCGTCTGGGTGAAGTGCACGCGTTTTTCCTTGAAATACTCCTCGCAGGCCAACCGCGTCCCGGAACCCGGTTCGCGCAGCAGCAGCGTATAAGGCTCCAGGTCCTGCAGGCGCAATGGGCCTTGCAGGCTCAGTGGATGGTCCGGCGGGGCCACCGCCACAATCGGGTTATTGAGAAACGGCAGGAACTCCAGGCCCATGTCCTGGGGCACCATGGACATGATCACCAGGTCATCACGATTGTCTGAGAGCCGGCGGATCACCTGGGCGCGGTTGACCACCGTCAGGTGCAACTGCACCTCCGGGTGCTGGCGCTTGAAGGCCGCGAACAAGTGCGGCACGAAGTATTTGGCGCTGGACTCCACCGCCAGCTTCAATTGCCCCTGCAGCGAGCCCTGCATGTCCGAGAGCTGCATATCGAGGTTTTCCAGGCGCCCGAAAATGTCCCGGCTGGCCCGTTGCAGGGCTTCGGCGGCTTCGGTCATGTAGAGTTTTTTGCCCACATAGTCGAACAGCGGTTGGCCGATCAGCTCTTCGAGCTGGCGAATTTGTAGGCTGACGGCGGGCTGCGTAAGGGACATTTCCTCGGCGGCGCGGCTGTAGGAGCGCAAATCACAGACCTCATTGAAGATCTGCAATTGCCGTAATGTAAGGCGCATCAATGACTTACGCATAGTTCAAAGCAACTCGCCGGGGCTGTAGGGTCAACTATAAGGCTTTACTTATACACGGCCCAATAATTATTGATTTTTGTTAATCCCTAAGTGCGCATAGTGTGTGTCTGGCGACTGGCCTGAAACATTTGGTCACGCGCCGACCTGGTCTAGCAGGTCGAAGAACGCAGCAATCGGCTCAAGGGAATTTCCAAGTGATAACAAAGATCCTGATCGCCAACCGTGGTGAGATTGCCGTCCGCATTGTGCGGGCCTGTGCCGAAATGGGGATCCGTTCGGTGGCGGTCTATTCCGACGCAGACCGGCATGCCTTGCACGTCAAGCGCGCCGATGAGGCCCACAGCATTGGTGCCGAGCCCCTGGCCGGTTACCTGAACCCGCGCAAGCTGGTGAACCTGGCCGTGGAAACCGGCTGCGACGCGCTGCACCCTGGCTACGGCTTCCTGTCGGAAAACGCCGAACTGGCGGATATCTGCGCCGAACGTGGGATCAAGTTCATTGGTCCATCGGCCGAAGTGATTCGCCGCATGGGCGACAAGACCGAAGCGCGCCGCAGCATGATCAAGGCCGGTGTGCCGGTCACCCCCGGCACCGAAGGCAACGTCGCTGACATCGCCGAAGCGCTGACCGAAGGCGACCGCATCGGCTACCCGGTGATGCTCAAGGCCACCTCCGGTGGTGGCGGTCGCGGCATTCGTCGCTGCAACAGCCGTGAAGAACTCGAACAAGCCTTCCCCCGCGTGATCTCCGAGGCCACCAAGGCCTTTGGTTCGGCGGAAGTGTTCCTGGAAAAATGCATCGTCAACCCCAAGCACATCGAGGCGCAGATCCTCGGTGACAGCTTTGGCAACGTGGTGCATCTGTTCGAGCGCGATTGCTCGATCCAGCGTCGTAACCAGAAACTCATCGAAATCGCCCCCAGCCCCCAACTGACTCCCGAGCAGCGCGCCTATATCGGCGACCTGTCGGTGCGCGCGGCCAAGGCCGTGGGCTATGAGAACGCCGGCACCGTGGAGTTTCTGCTCGCCGAGGGCGAGGTGTACTTCATGGAAATGAACACCCGGGTGCAGGTGGAGCACACCATCACCGAAGAAATCACCGGCATTGATATCGTTCGCGAGCAGATCCGCATCGCGTCCGGCCTGCCGCTGTCGGTAAAACAGGAAGATATCCAGCACCGTGGCTTTGCGTTGCAGTTCCGTATCAACGCCGAAGACCCGAAGAACAACTTCCTCCCCAGCTTCGGCAAGATCACCCGCTACTACGCCCCCGGCGGCCCTGGCGTGCGTACCGACACGGCGATCTACACCGGCTACACCATCCCGCCGTTCTACGACTCCATGTGCCTGAAACTGGTGGTCTGGGCGTTGACCTGGGAAGAAGCCATGGACCGCGGCCTGCGTGCCCTGGACGATATGCGCCTGCAAGGCGTGAAAACCACCGCCGCTTACTACCAGGAAATCCTGCGCAACCCGGAATTCCGCAGCGGCCAGTTCAACACCAGTTTTGTGGAAAGCCACCCTGAGCTGACCAACTACTCGATCAAGCGCAAACCCGAAGAGCTGGCCCTGGCCATCGCCGCCGCCATCGCCGCCCACGCAGGCCTGTGAGGAATATAACAATGAGCAAGAAGATCTTCGTTACCGACACCATCCTGCGCGACGCCCACCAATCGTTGCTGGCTACCCGCATGCGCACCGACGACATGCTGCCGATCTGCGACAAGCTCGACAAAGTCGGCTACTGGTCCCTGGAAGTCTGGGGCGGCGCGACCTTCGACGCCTGCGTACGCTTCTTGAAAGAAGACCCGTGGGAGCGCCTGCGCAAACTGCGCGCCGCGTTGCCCAACACGCGCCTGCAAATGCTCCTGCGTGGGCAGAACCTGCTGGGCTACCGCCATTACAGCGACGACGTGGTCAAGGCCTTCGTGGCCAAGGCGGCGGTGAATGGCATCGACGTGTTCCGCATCTTCGATGCGATGAACGACGTGCGTAACCTGCGGGTGGCCATCGAAGCGGTGAAAGCGGCGGGCAAGCACGCCCAGGGCACCATCGCCTACACCACCAGCCCGGTGCACACCATCGAGGCGTTTGTGGCCCAGGCCAAGCAAATGGAGGCCATGGGTTGCGACTCGGTGGCGATCAAGGACATGGCCGGCCTGCTGACCCCGTACGCCACCGGCGAGCTGGTCAAGGCGCTGAAGGCCGAGCAGAGCCTGCCGATCTTTATCCACTCCCATGACACAGCGGGTTTGGCCGCGATGTGCCAACTCAAGGCCATCGAAAACGGTGCCGACCATATCGACACCGCCATCTCCAGCTTCGCCTGGGGCACCAGCCACCCGGGCACCGAGTCGATGGTCGCCGCCCTCAAAGGCAGCGAGTTCGACACCGGCCTGGACCTGGAACTGCTACAGGAAATCGGCCTGTACTTCTACGCCGTGCGCAAGAAGTACCACCAGTTTGAAAGCGAATTCACTGCGGTCGACACCCGCGTGCAAGTCAACCAGGTGCCGGGCGGGATGATTTCCAACCTGGCCAACCAGTTGAAGGAGCAGGGCGCCCTCAACCGCATGAGCGAAGTGCTGGCGGAAATCCCGCGGGTGCGTGAAGACCTCGGCTTCCCGCCGCTGGTGACGCCAACCTCGCAGATCGTCGGCACCCAGGCGTTCTTCAACGTGCTGGCCGGCGAGCGCTACAAGACCATCACCAACGAAGTGAAGCTGTATCTGCAAGGCGGCTACGGCAAGGCACCAGGCACGGTGGACGAGAAACTGCGGCGCCAGGCCATCGGCAGCGAAGACGTGATCGACGTGCGCCCGGCCGACCTGCTCAAGCCGGAAATGACCAAGCTGCGTGGTGAAATCGGCACCTTGGCCAAGTCCGAAGAAGATGTGCTGACTTATGCGATGTTCCCGGACATCGGGCGCAAGTTCCTCGAAGAGCGTGAAGCCGGCACCCTGAGCCCGGAAGTGCTGCTGCCGATCCCCGAAGCCGGCGGCGTGGCCCGTGCCGGTGGCGAAGGTGTACCGACCGAGTTCGTTATCGACGTGCATGGCGAAAGCTACCGCGTGGATATCACCGGTGTCGGCGTCAAGGCCGAAGGCAAGCGCCACTTCTACCTGTCCATCGACGGCATGCCGGAAGAAGTGGTGTTCGAGCCGCTCAACGAATTCGTCGGCGGCGGCACCAGCAAGCGTAAGCAAGCCAGCGCGCCGGGCCATGTCAGCACGGCGATGCCGGGCAATATCGTCGATGTGCTGGTCAAGGAAGGCGATGTGGTCAAGGCCGGCCAGGCCGTGCTGATCACCGAAGCGATGAAGATGGAGACCGAAGTACAGGCGGCCATCGCCGGCAAGGTCAGCGCCGTTCACGTGGCCAAGGGCGACCGGGTCAACCCGGGCGAAATCCTGATCGAAATCGAAGGCTGATCTCCAGCCTTCGACACTACCGTTTAATCCTCGGGGGGCAATGTTGCCCCCTTTTTTTCGCCTGCAAAACGTGCGAAATCAGAAGGCCAGGGTCCATTGGCCCATCACGGCCTGGTTGCTGCTGCGGGCGCCAAAGTCGCCGGTATAGGTCAGGCCCACGCTTTGCGTGGTCGACATACCGAGCCCCAGCCCGGCTTGCAGGGCCAGGCTATTGCGGTCCAGGGCCGTGCCTTCGATGGTGAAGTCGCTGTTGAACACCGACCTGTCCACCCAGGCCGAGGACTGGCGCACGCGGCTGCCGACATTGCCGTACAGGTGCTTCCAGCTTGCACTGAGGTGGGGTTTGAGGGTCATCTGGTTGTCCAGGGTATAGAGGCTGGTCAGGCGCAGGCCCAAGGTGCTGCTGAGGTTTTGTTGGGTCTGTTCGCCGACGTTAAGGGCGCTGAGGCCGCCTTTTTCCTTGAAGCGTTCGCGGTGGTAGCGCTGAAAGCCCACGCCGGCGAATGGTTCGGCGGCGAAACTGCCGGAGTCCACGCGATAGCCCAGTTCGCTGAAGATATTCTGGCTCTGGGCGGTGTACTTGCCCTTGAGCTGCTCTCGGTAATCGATGAAATCAAAATCGACACTGCGCTTGTTCAGCCCGGCGTGGTTGCTGTAGATCGCCCCCAGGCGCAGCGCCAGCGGCCCGTCCTGGCGCACCGCATAAGCCCCCAGGTGCCAGCTGTCCAGTGCAGCCTTGAAGCGTTTGGCGCTGAGGTCGCTGGTGGTCTTGGCCCCCATGACCCCTGCGCGCCAGGCGTGGTCCACGGCCCAATCGGCGCCCAGCACCAGGCCTTGGGTGCGCTGCTGCAAATCGGCCGCGCCGTGCTGGCCGTCCAGGCTGCCGGCGTTGCCCAGGCCTTGCAGCCAGAAGCGGCCAGCGGCGTCGCTGTTCACGTCGCCCATGGCTGACAGCAGGCTGGCCTGCACAGGCTTGAGGCTGTTATGGGTGGCGCTGCCCAGGTTGGCGTTCTGGCTGGCGGCCAGTTGCTCAAGCACCGCGCCGATTCTTCCGGGGGCCAGGTTGCCCATATAACGGGCGTCATCTGCAATCAGATACTGCTCGCGCACGCTCAGGTTGTCTGACTCCAGCAAAGCATCCACTGCACGGTCCAGCACCTGGGCCACGCCCCGGCCATTGCCGGTGGTGGCGTAATCGACAAAATAGAACGGCGTGGCCGGTTCTGGGTAGGCAGGGTCATGGTCGCTCGGCGGCTCCATATCCCCGCGTGCCACGGCCAATTGAATGCTGAAAAGACTCAGCGTGAAGGTGATGACAAGGGCGAGTCGCTTGGATGTGCGGGGCATAGGGTCCGACCTCTGATATGTGAGGCGGGGAATTTATCGAGGCGCTGGAGGGATAACTGTCAGGGTGAGCGTTTGCGGTTTGCGGGAGAGGTCTTCGGTGCCAGAAGAATCAAGGCGTAGGGGTTGTGGTCTGGAGGGGTGTGTATTTTATTGCGTATTTGACCGAAGTCATCCGTGATAAATGCATTTTAATGCGTTAATTGAGTTCGTCGCGTCGAGATAAATGCACTATATTGCAGAGTAAGCTGTGCATAAGCTCTTGAGGATGCATTAAATTGCAAATGGAAACGCCTTACACATTCATGCTACAGATCTTCAAGGAGGGCCATTGGCATGACGCCATGCGGCTGGAGTTTTCCGAGCCGCAGCAAGGCTTCGATGGGCCTTGTCGGTTTCATTATCGCCAGGATTATCTGGTCGAGAACCTCGATGACATTCAACGGGCATTCTCCAACGCCGTGAGTGGCCGGTTCCCTTTGGAGTGGGATATCAGTTTCTTGAAGATGGCCCCCGCGTTCTTGCACGATATTGCGCCGGCAGGTGCGGCGAAGCGCTTTTTGCTCAAGCGAGTAGGTCAGAGCAAGCCGGACAATGTCAGTATGGACTTGTTTTTACTCGGTCTCTGCACGGCGCTGGCCGATCTGGTTGATCCCGAGCAGGCTTTTGAACGGTTGCGAGCGGATGCCGATCACTTGCGGGCATTGCCCGACATCCTGGTGGCCAATGGTTTGCCAGCGGTCACCCTCAATCACCCGGCCATTGCGCTCGGCAAGCTGGACCAACGTCTACAGCAATGGGGGCTCAGATGACTGTCAGCATGGATACCCGCGCCTTGTTGATCCAGAGCGTGGAACAGGGCCTGGCCGAGGGCACCCTGCAGATCGGCGAAGCCGTGCGCCGGCTACGGGTGGAAGTCACTGGCCTGCACCAGAGCCAATTCGCCAGGATGTGCAAGATTTCCCTGCGCACCCTGGTGCATATCGAGCACGGCGAGGGCAATCAGACGCTCAAGTCGTTGAACGCGGTGTTCCGGCCGTTCGGCTTGCAGATGGGCGTGGTCAAGGTTCGGCGGTCGTTGAGCTGAGTGTCAGCCCCGGCATTGCGCCAGGCTTTTCACCTGCCCATCCGCCGTCTGGTTAGCCTCGCCCAGCCACGCCTCAAACCCCGCGCCCACCTTGGCCCATTCCCCATCGAGGATCGAATACCACGCCGTATCGCGGTTTTGCCCCTTGACCACCATATGCTGGCGGAACACCCCTTCAAAACTGAAGCCCAGGCGCTCGGCCGCGTATTTGGAGCGGGCGTTGGCGTTGTTGCACTTCCATTCCAGGCGCCGGTAGCCCAGCTCAAACGCGTGCCGGGCCAGCAGGTATACGGCCTCGGTGCTTTTGGGCGAGCGCTGCATCGGCGCGCCGAAGGTGACGTGGCCGATTTCGATGCGGCCCTGGGCCGGGACGATCGACATCAGGCTGAGGAGGCCCTGCACATCGCCGCTGGCGCGGTCTAGCACGCTGAAAAAGTACGGGTCGCTGTTGGCCGCGTGGTTGTCCAGCCACGCGTCGAACGCGGCGCGCTCGGGAAATGGGCCGTAGGGCAAATAGTCCCACAGCTTGGGATCGGCGCCGGGGCCCTGTAGGGCCTGCCACAGGCCATCGGCGTGGCGGGCCGGGTCGAGGTTTTCCAGGCGGGTAAAAAGCCCTTCGANGATCAATTGGGCGGTGGGCGCCGGGGCACCTTTCCAGTCTGCGAGTGAGGTCGACATGCGCTGCTCCTTAAAGGCCTTGGCGAAATTGGATAAAGCCGGGACGTTCGGCGATGCGCTCGTATAACGCAATCGCAGTGGCATTGCTCTCATGGGTCAGCCAGTGGACTTTGCAACACCCCTCGGCCTTGGCGGTGGTGTAGACGAATTCGATCAGTGTGCGACCGACCCCGGTGCCGCGTTGGGCGGCCTCCACGAACAGGTCTTGCAGGTAACAGGCGCTTTCGATGCTCCAGTTGGAGCGATGGTAGATAAAGTTGACCAGGCCCAGCGCCTTGCCGTCCTGCCAGGCCAGGGCCGAATGGGTCGGCTCGTTGGGGTCGAGCAGGCGTTGCCAGGTACTGGTGCTGACCGCGTCCGGCAGCTCGGTGTTGTAGAAGCGCAGGTAGGCCTGCCACAGCGGCAACCAGGCAGCGTGGTCGGCGGCGGTTACCCGGCGGATTGCGATCGGGCTCATGTGGGCTCCTTGGGAATGAATCGGGCGAGGGTTTGGTCGCGCACGTCAGGGCTGGCAGCCAGCCCTTGGCGCACGCCGGCGATATCCGCCGCGCTGCGGTTCTGGCTGAGCTTGCGTTTGCCTTGCAGGCGCTGGATCGGCAGGGCGAAACCGACGATGGCCTTGAGCATGCCATCCATGTAGTCCGCAGGTGCGTCGCTGACTTGCCAGGGCTGGGCGCGGCCGCGCTCGTGGCGGTCGGTCAGGGCGCTGACCAGTGTGAGCAGGCGCTCGGCTTCGGTGAACACCTCGGCCTGGCCATAGGCGTGGACTGCCAGGTAATTCCAGGTGGGCACCACTTTGCCGTGCTCAGCCTTGGTCGGGTAAAACGCCGGGCTGATATAGGCCTCGGCACCGGCAAAAATCACCAGGGCCTGGCTGCCGTTCTGCAGGTCCTGCCACTGGCGATTGGCTTTGGCCATATGCCCATAGAGCGTACCGTTGGGCCCTTCATCCGGGTTGAGCAGCAGCGGCAAGTGGCTGGCTTGCAGGCCGTGTTCGCCAAAGGTCACCAACTGCGCCAGGCGCGTGTGCCGGATCAGTTGCTGTATTTCGGGCAAGTCGTCGAGGGCAAAGGCGCGGGGTGTGTACATGAATATTTTCCTTGGCGAATGGCAGCATCCTAGGCAGGCTAATGGTTCGTTGTAAGAGCCATCTTTGATCCATTTCATGGGTCCAATGTGCGGAGTCCATGCCATGCCCCCGTTAGCGCCCCCGCTGTCGTTCAACCCGGCCGGAATCGAACTGGACCGCCGTCAGGGCCTGACGCGGCAGTTATACGAAGCGCTGCGCCAGCGGGTGCTGGATGGGCGGCTGGTCAGCGGCACCCGGTTGCCGGCCAGCCGGGATCTGGCGGCGGCGTTGTCGATTTCCCGCAACAGTGTGGTACGGGCCTACGACCAGCTGTATGCCGAGGGCTTTATCCAGGGACGGGTCGGCGATGGGACCTATGTGGCGCAACTGGCAGAAAAATTATCCACAAAACTGTCCACAGGGTTATCAACAGGCTTATCCCCAACCTTATCCACAATTCACGCCAATCCGCCTGGAATTTCCCCCAGGAAAGTTATCCACAGCCCCGCCTTGGGGCGCCTGGAAACCAACCATTTACCCTTGCCACCCACGGGCCCGCCCCGGGCTTTTCGCGTAGGTGTACCGGCCTTTGACCTGTTCCCGTTTGACGTGTGGGCCAAGCTCAATGCGGCTTTTTGGCGCAAACCGGACCTGCAGCAACTGTGCTACGGCGATCCGGCGGGGGACGAGCGCCTGCGCGGGTTGATCGCCGCCTACCTGCGCAGTTCGCGAGGCCTGCAGTGCAGCGCTGAACAAATAGTGATCACCAGCGGCGCACAGCAGGGAATCAGCCTTTGTGCACAGCTGCTGGTGGCGCCCGGGGATCGCGTGGCGCTTGAAAATCCCGGCTATCGGGCGGCAGGGCATGCGTTCGCCATTGCGGGGGCGAAACTGGAGGGCGTGGCGGTAGACGCCGAAGGCATCGACTGCCAGGCATTGAACGCGCTCCACGACTGCCGCCTGGCTTATGTCACGCCTTCGCACCAGTACCCGACTGGGGTGGTCATGAGCCTGCCCCGGCGCCTGGAGTTGCTGGCCTGGGCCGAGCGCACGGGCGGCTGGATCATCGAGGACGACTACGACGGCGAGTACCGCTACAGCGGCGCGCCCCTGGCCCCGCTGGCCGCCCTCGACCGCAGTGGCCGGGTGCTCTATGTGGGGACGTTCGGCAAGGTGGCGTTCCCGGCGTTGCGCCTGGGCTACCTGGTACTGCCACACGGGTGGGTGGACGCCTTCACCCGGCGCCGTGCCGTGGATGTGCGGCACTCGGAAGTCAGCACCCAGGCGGTGATGGCCGAGTTCATGGCGGCCGGGCACTTCCAGCGGCATATCCGCCGCATGCGCCGCGCGGCCTTGAGTCGGCGCAATGCTTTGCTCGCCGGCTGGCCGGCTGACGTGCCGGGCATGGGCAGCCTGCCCGGCGTCGCGGCGGGGTTGCACCTCACGGTGCGGGTAGAGGGCCTGGCCCGTGAAGCGCAATTGCTGGCCCAGGCCCACGGGGCGGGTGTCGAGATCAATGGCCTGAGCAGCTATTGGTTGCCCGACGCCAGCCCTACGGGCAACCCGCGGGCCGGCCTGGTGCTGGGGTTTGCCGCCGTGCCCGAAGCTGCCATCGCCCAGGCCCTGGCCAGGCTGCGCCGGGCATGGCAGGTCGGTTGACGGTCAGCTCTGGAAGAACAGTGACCGGGCCAATTGCGGGCTGATTTCACTGCGATAAATGGCGATCTGGTCGCGGTCGCTCAAGCCTGTACGGTGGATCGCGCCGCCGAGTTTTTGCTGGTCGCGGGTTTTCAGGTGGCCGGCGCTAAAGTGTTCGGGGGCGGCGGTGGGCGATTCATAGTGAAAGTGGGCATACCACAGCACGGCGTGAGTCTGGTGATCGCGCACTTCGTATTCGTCCAGGTAGTTTTTGCCGGGGCCCTTGAGGCGCCGGCGGGTGACGACCTTGGCAATTTTTACCAACCCCTTGGCATGCAGCCACTCCACCCGTGCGGCGGTGGGCGGTTGCTGTTTGGTCATGCGGATGCGGGTGGTTGTGCCCTGCTCGTAGAGCCGCTGGGCTGTGTCGTTGAGTTTGCGGTTGAGGGTGGCGGCTGATGGGTTGTCGCTGTCTGTGAGGTTGAGCCGGGTCAGCGCTTCTTCAATGGCGCTCGCTGCGTGCTCCAGGCGTGCGGCGTACTGATGGAGCATTTCTTCGATTTCCACCGGGATGCGTCCGGCTTTTTTTGCATGTTCCAAGGTGCGCAGGGTGGAGGTGGGTTCTTCATTGAGCAGTGTCTGCCCAGCCTCCATGCTGGTCGCCAGGTCGCGGGTCTGTGGCTCGCGCCGGCTTGAAGACGGGCTCTGGCGCTCGACCCAGACCCCCGGGCTTTTTTCGTGAAAGGTCGCAATGACCTTGCCGGTCACCGGTGCCTTGATGTCGACCAGATCGCTTTGGGCCGCCCGCGGTTCGCCCACCATCACACCATTGAAGCGCGTCTTGATGACTTTGCGCCTGGGTGTCTGCGGTGTTCTTGAAGTGCCGGGCTTGGGCACCTGGGCTTTTCTTTCTCTGAGCAGCAGCGCCAGTTCCCGCACGGCGGGCTGGTTGAATTGCTCGACTTGCTGGCGAAGGGTTTCCAGGGGTTCGCGCAGCACGTACTCCGGGTGTTCGGCATGCAGGTCCAGCAGGCGTTGATCGACGAGTGCAAACTGCTCGACCAGGCTGTTGAGTACCTCAATGCGCTCGTCCCGGTTGCTGATATGGGTTTCGGTCAGGGTCTCGATCCACGTTTGCACGTTGAGGTCGGCGATATTGATGATGTCATTGAGCTGGATATAGGTATCGGTGAAGGCTTCCCCACTGCCTTCCCCTATGCACAGGTAGCGACTAAGGGTCAGTTGCAGGGCCTTGAGGTCGTGAATCCTGAAATCGGGCAAGGCCCGTATGGTGGCCTGAATCACCTTCGCCCCTTCTACACCAAGGCTTTCAAGCTCACGGTAGCGGGTTTGCGTGTACTCCATGCGCTTGATCATATCCAGGTTCAGTTCAGCCATGGTCTGTGCGACCTCGGTGCGCTTTTTTATATCCAGGCTGGTCATGGCTTCGATGTCTTCCACGGTCCCCACCAGTTTGTCGCGAAATATCGGTAGACGCTCGGCGATGGCAGAGCGTGTCAGCAGCAGTTGCTTGCGCAGATAGTCGATCATGCTGCTCTGGTAGTTGGGCACCGTGTCGATGATGTTCAGCGACCGCAACTGCCGGATGGGCACGTCATAGTCCGCCAGGCGGCTGTCCACCTTATCGAGGAACGCTTGGCGCTGCCGGTTGCTGGACGGCCCGGGCACCGGGTCGATCGCCGCCCGTGCCTGGGACACTTCCGTTTGCCCGCGTTTTTCGTCGGCGTCGAATTTGTTGAGTTTTTCCCGTAGGTCACTGATGCGCGAGGGCGCCTTGTCTCGGGCCGATTGCCGGCGGTTCCTGAAACCGGCACCGCGCAGGCGCAGGCGGGTATCGACAAACCACTGGCCGGCCAGATTACTCACCAGCAAGGGGCCGGTGTGCGAGGGGTGGGTGGGGTCGATGATGATCACATTGTCGTTGCTATCCACCTTGACCTCGAACCAGCGCTCCCCGACGTTTGCGTACCATTTATGTGCAAGGGCATAGAGGTGCAGGTGCGGCCCGGGCTCTTTGACCTGTTCGCCCAGCCCGGCAGGTTGACTGACTTTGAAGCGGTCCAGGGTTGCACCCAGGCTGGAGGGCGTGCGGTTCAGCGCACCGCTGATGTGCAGGGGGCCTTGATGGTGTGCAGGGAGTTCGACGGTGGGCAGATCGGGTTGTCGCACCACAAGGATTTTTTTTACCGGGGGCAGGCTTTCAGGTTCCTCTACCAGGCTGAGGCCAGGTTCTAAGGGACGGGCCTTGGTGGTGTCTACCGGGTCGGGGTGTCGTAGCGCCACGTGCAGTAGCAGCGCCATGCCCAGGTTGAGCAGCAGGTCGACCTGGGCGGTCCAGGCCGGTTGCTCGTCAGCGCTGGGCTCGCTGTGCGCCACTGTTTGCAGGTCATCCATGATTTGCCAGATCCAGGCGGCGATGCCGACGGTGCGGCCCATAAAGGGCAATGTCGCACTGAAGAGCTGCCAGCCGATCTGCCGGTAGCTTGCCCAACGTTTCTGCACGTTGGACACCGACTGCCGGGTCGCCAGTTCAACCAGGGCATGGGCGTGGGCCTGGAACAATGTGGCCAGGGTATCGTTACCGAGCACTTCATCGCTCAGGGCGATGGGCCCGCTCATTTGCACCGCCACCTGCGGCTCCACCAACCCCTGCACGACGGTCCACGGTGAAGGCAGTTTGCCAGGGAAGACATACTGTTCGTAGTTGAAGCGTATGTCTTCGGGCAGCCAGGCCAGTACGGCATCGCGCAAGGTGCGGTGGTGTTTGATGGCATAGAGCAGGTTTTGCCGCGACGGGTATTGCGCCAGCACCGGGTCCAGCAGCGGGCTATACAGCAGGCAGGGGCCTTGGGTGTGGTCGCGGGGGCCGATCACGAACATGTTGGCAACCACGTCCTGTTCCTGGCCGGGGCGCAGGGTCGGGATAAACGCCAGGCGCCGGATGACGATCTCTTGCCCGTCGGCTTGCCGGTCATGGTCCTGGGCCTGTACGGCGGCGGCGACCATGCGGTAGCCGCGCTCGTCAAGGCCGTTGCGGCCCTGGATCTTCCACTGCAAGGCCAGTAATGGCAGCTGCAGCCGTAAGTGCCGGGTGTAGAGCAATTGGCGGTCTTGGGCTTCGGCCGGGTTGTCCAGGAGGGTGCGTTTGATCAGCGCCGGGTAGTGCTCGCCGATGTCCAGGGTTTCGATCAGCTCTTTGAGGTAGTTGTACGACAGCCATTCGGGGGCCGGGCCACCGTTGTAGCGTACGCTGGCCTGGCCGGTGGGCAGCCCGGTCAGGTTTGCCAGGGCCAGGTCGATCAGGCTGTGCTGGGTGGTATCGCTGGCGCCGGGCAGGATGAACGTGCCCCAGAGCACCGGGCTTTCGATACTGACCTGGATCTTGTCCACATTCAGGCCAGCGCCTTGGGGGTGCTCGCGAAGACGGTTTTGCAGGTGTTCGCGGGCGTAGTCGCGGATCGGCAAGATACCGTCGCGAAAGGAGCGCCCACGGGACTGGGTATGCAATTGGGCCAGTTCGGTCATGTACCGGCTGTAGGTCGTCACGTCCAGGTCCGACGCATTGGCCAGCCAGTCAGGCAGCCGTTCATGGATCTGGTGCATGTTCGACAACGATTGATCGCTGAGGTCTTCAAGCACCGGCAAGACCCGTGTGACGGCCTGCACGGGCATGGTCTGCGCCGGCGGTTTTTCAAGGTCGGAGGAGCCCAGTGAGCCGATGGCCTGCAGTTGCAGGGCGATCAGGGCACAGGCCGTGCTGTCGAAGAAGTTGCCGGCGGGCTCGTACAGCCGCCACTGCAGCGTCACGTCTGGACGGTACTGCACCACACTGGAAGGTAGCGCTGCGCCGAGGCGCTCCAGGGACTCGAATTTCCGGTACCCGTCGGCCAGCGAATACGCGAGGATCCGCTGGCGCCGCTCATGCTCGCCAATCAACACCGCCATGTCTGTGAGGCCGACATGGGTTAAACGGTTGTCGTGCAAGGCATCGATGTCCACCAGGTAGGCCCGGATCCGATAAGGGTCGAATCCCGGGCGCCTGAGCGGGTCGGGAAAGTGGAACAGCATCCTGGCCATGGCGCAGTCGTGTTCATCCCAGCCCTCCAGGGCGGTGAGGTTCCACATGTTGCGCAGGGACTGGGAGAGCCGCTGCCAGCGAGGGCCTGTGGTGTCATTGGATGCATTCCAGTGGTCCAGTTGCTGTTCCTGGAACGCCACGAATATCAACGGCGACAGCTCATTGATCAGGCGGGCGATGGCATCGATCTTGACCGGTAGATGCAGGGCCGGACGTACGTCTGGTTGCAGCGTGAGGTAATGCTCGCCATCGATGTAGATCACCGGCTCAGGCGACAGGGCCTGGCGAGCCAGGACGCTGGTCAGTGACTGGGCAGACGGCGGTGCCGGTTGGATGAGATAGGGGGCGATACGCCAATGGGGCGTGATGACCATGGCCAGGTCCGGGTCGATCATGAGTGTCGGGTATTGCTCCCTGAGGGCTGAACGCAACAGGTTGGCGGCGACTTCCCGGATGGTGGGGCCGGTGCTCAACTGTGTCAGCAGTTCGTAGGTACTGGGGGCGTGGTGGTTGTCCTGGGTCGAGTTGTCGGGCATGTGCAGCTCCTTGGCCGGTGTAAGGCGTGAAGAGCTGCACAGTAGTTTCTGGTGTGATCGGGAAGACGGTAGATAAATAAGCCTGGCCGGGGATTTGCCCCCGGCCATCCCCGGTCAGGTCCCGGACTTGATCTTGGTCCAGGCGCGCGTCCTGGCCCGCTCGGCATCGCGGCCCAGGGGCTTGAGCGTATAGAGCGTGGCCATCGCCGCGTCGGTGGGGTACAGGTTGGGGTTGTTGCGGATCGCCACGTCGACGTGTTCGGTCGCGTCTTTGTTGGGGTTGGGGTAACCGACAAAATCACTGATGGGCGCGATCACCTGGGGTTGCAGCAAGTAGTTGATAAAGGTGTAGGCGTCCTGCGGGTTTTTTGCCCCCTTGGGGATGGCCAGCATGTCGAACCAGATCGGTGCGCCCTCCTTGGGCAGGCGCATATCGACGACCACCCCGTTCCTGGCTTCCCTGGCCCGGTTGGCGGCCTGGGAAAAGCTGCCGGAGTAGCCGACGGCCACGCAGATGTCGCCGTTGGCAATATCGGCCATGTATTTGGAGGAGTGGAAGTAGGTGATGTACGGGCGGATTTTCAGCAGCAGCGCTTCGGCCTTTTCATAGTCACCGGGGTGGCTGCTGTTGGGGTCAAGGCCCAGGTGCTGCAGGGCCAGGGGCAGGATTTCCGAGGGTGAATCCAGCAGCGCCACGCCGCACTGCTTGAGCTTTTTGATGTGCTGTTCGTTGAAGATCAGGTCCCAGCTGTCCACCGGTGCATCGGCGCCCAGGGCGGCCTTGACCTTGTCCGGGTTGAAGCCGATCAGGATAGTGCCGTACATGTAGGGCACCGCATGGTTGTTACCGGGATCGTTGGCCTCGATCAGCTTCATCAGCTTGGGGTCGAGGTGGTTCCAGTTGGGCAACTGGCTGCGGTCCAGCGCCTGGAACACCCCGGCCTCGATCTGCTTGGCCAGGAACACATTGGAGGGCACCACCACGTCATAGCCGGAGTTGCCGGTGAGCAGCTTGGCCTCCAGGGCTTCATTGGTATCGAAGATGTCATAGACCAGTTTGATCGCCGGGTTCTGCGCCTTGAAGTCTTCCAGGGCCTTGGGAGTGATGTAGTCGAACCAGTTGTAGACCCGCAGGGTTTTTTCTTCGGCCTGGGCGGCGCTGCTCAATATCGCAGCGCAGAGCAGCAGAGACTTGAGCCTATTCATTTGGCTGCCCCCTCAAAACCTTCAAGAACATTGACGGCGTTGATGCCGATTTCCTCCACGTCATAGCCGCCCTCCATCACAAACAGCGTCGGCTTGCCGAGCCTGGCGATACGCTTGCCCATGGCCAGGTAGTCCGGGCTGTCGAGCTTGAACTGGGAAATGGGGTCGTCCTTGAACGTGTCCACCCCCAGGGAGACCACGAGGATGTCGGCCCCATAGCGCTCGATTTCCTCGCAGGCCTGCTCCAGCGCCGCGCTCCACTGGGCCCAGCCAGAGCCGGCCGGCAGCGGGTAATTGAAATTGAAGCCTTCGCCGGCCCCCTCGCCCCGCTCATCGGCATAACCGAGAAAAAACGGAAACTCCGCTTCCGGGTGCCCGTGGATCGAGGTGAAGAGCACGTCGTCGCGGGCATAAAAGATCGACTGGGTGCCGTTGCCGTGGTGGTAATCCACATCGAGAATCGCGACCCGGCTGTGGCCCTGGTCGATAAAGGCCTGGGCGGCGATGGCGGCGTTGTTGAGGTAGCAATAGCCGCCCATCACGTCGCTGGCGGCATGGTGCCCCGGTGGCCGGCACAGGGCGAAGGCGCCAGGGGCGCCGTGTTGGATCGCCTGTTGTGCCGTCAGCGCGACCTGCGCCGCGCTGTAGGCCGCTTGCCAGGTGCCGGCGGTGATCGGTGCGCCGCCGTCGAAACTGTAGTAACCCAACTGGCCATGCAGGCTGGTGGGCAACACCCGGCGCAGGGTGCGGGCGGGCCAGGTGTAGGGCAGCAGGTCGCCGTCCTGGCCAAAGGCCGTCCAGCGTTGCCAGGCGCCTTTGAAAAAATCCAGGTAGTCGCGGCTGTGGATGCGTTGCAGCGGCGCCAGGCCAAAGTCCTGCGGCGCTTGCACCGGGCCCAGCTCACGGTCCTTGACCCGTTGCAGCACATGGTCGGCGCGCGAGGGCATTTCAAAGCAGGGCATCAGTTGCCCGTCCATCAATTCGCAACGGCCGTGGTGCAGGTGATGATCGTCCGAATAGATCGTCAGCATGGTTATTGTTCTCCGCAGGCGGGTTGAGATGCCTTGCAGTGTTGCGGGGCGGGCAGGTTTGGAGAACGGCAGGAGCGGCCAAAAGGGGATAAATATGGCCAAAGAATGTGTCCGTTATTCGCCCCATGTAGGCGCACTGCGCGAGGCTCAAGGGCGAAACTGACTCGGCGCCACGCCACTCCAGCGCACGAAGGCATGGCGGAAACTCGCGGTTTCGCTAAAGCCCAACTGCTCGGCAATGCAGTAGATCGGCAGTTCATCCTCCCCCAGCAACTGTTTGGCTCGCTCGAAGCGTAGTTCATCCAGCAGTTCCTGATAGCTACAGCCCAGGTCGTGCAGGTGGCGGCGCAAGGTGCGCGGCGAACAATTCATCTGCGCGGCCAGGCCATCGATGCCCGGTGCGACGTTCAATTGCGCCGCCAGCAACAGGCGCACCCGCCCCAGCCACGCCTGGCGCCCGGTAAACTCGGTGTTTTGCTTGCGGCAGCGCTCGGCCATGGCACGGTGGGTGATGGCATCGGCCAGCGGCAGCGGTTGATCGAGCCAATGGCGGTCGAAGGCAAAGGCATTGGTGCTGGCGTCGAACTGCAGCGGGCAATCGAAGCGCTCGGCATAACGCGCCCGGTAGTCAGGCGCGGTGTATTCAAAGCGGGCGCCGAGCAACGGCAGGGCGTGGCCCAGCAGGTCGTCGCAGATGACTTTCAACGAGACCAGGCAGAATTCGACATTGAAGGCGGCCAGCGCCGGGTTTTCCCGGTAATCGCTGGCGGTAAACCAGAGGTGCTGGCCGTCTTGCTCCAGGTTCAACGCAAAAAGTGTTCCCAACAGCGCCGGGTAGCGCAGGGCCAGGCGCAAAGCGTCACCGAAGGTGGCACTGGTCAGTAGCGCGTAGCCGAGCATGCCGTAGGACGACACATGCATGCGCTGGCCCAGTTCCAGGCCGATATCCCGGCGCAAGGCCACGGCGTTGGCACACACGCGCATCTCCTGGTTGGTGGTGATGCGCGGGTCGGGCCGGCTCAGGTCGGCGCTACAGATGCCGCTGCCGGCCAGCAACAGGTCGCTCGCGACGCCTTCGGCCTTGAAGGTATCGAGTATCAGCGAGACGGCATTGAGCGTTGTCAGGTGCGAGTGCAGCATCGGTGAGTCCTGCCAGGGTTGGGCAAGAGCCAGCAAGGAGTGTGCCGCCTACTTGTGGTCAAAAAATAAGCGCTTGGCGGCCTCCAGGTTGATCTCGCTCCGGTAGTAGGCAATTTGCTGCTGTTCGTCGAGCCCTTTGATGGAGTCGGCCGCCGGGCCCTGGCGATACTCGTGGGTTGTTTTCAAGCGCGCGGACAGGAATGACTTGGCGGGTGTCCAGTTGGCCGAATAATGAAAATGCGCATACCAGAGGACTTCGTGGGTGCTGCGCTCGGTGATGATGTATTCGTCCAGGTAGTCTGGCTCGCGGCTCTTGAGCCGGCGGCGCTTGATGGATTGCTTGATGGCGATGAGGTTGCGGTCCTTGAGCCATTCAACCCCGGCGGTGGTCGGCGGATGCTGTTTGATCATGCGTGTCATGTAGCCGCTGGCCTGATCGTAGAGATCGCTCGCGGCCTTTTCGAGTTGTTTGCCGAGGACGGTTGCCGGGCGCGCTTGGCTGTCCGTGACGTTACTGCGGGTCAGCGCCTCTTCGATATGTTGATTGGTTTCTTCCAGCAGCAACGCATGGCGGTGGTACAGGTATTCGATGCCCACTGCCGTGCGATCCGGCTTGCTCGCCTGCTCGCTGGCCCTGTGCTTGAACGCGCCCAAGCCGTCCAGCAGGGCTCGGCCCTGTGCCAGGCTGGTCGACAGGTCAGGTACGGCGACCTCGCTTGGCGTTGAGGTGACGCGCTGTACCCAGACATTCGGGCTTTTCTCGTGGAACGTGGCGATGATCTGCTGGGTCAGCGGTGACTTGACGTCCACCAGGTCTGTTTCAAGCCCCAGGGCTGTCAGGCGCGGCTCGCCAATGATCACGCCGTTGTAGCGGGTATGGATAAACCGCTTGCGGGGCTTGGGGGGTGTGGCGGGAGGCGTGGGCCGGTTTCTCAGCATGTCGCGTTCAGCATGCAATAGGGCAAGGTGGCTCAGGGCGTCGCGGGCAAACCCGCGCAGTCGTTCCCGCAGGCGTTCGACGGGGCCGGGCAGGGCCTGCCGGGAAAACTCCTGGGGGAAATCCTCCAGGCGTTCGTCGATGACCTTGAACTGCTCGATCAGGCTGCCCAGGCTGTCGATACGTTCGTCCAGCCGGGACTCGCTGCGCTCCTGCACGGTATCGCGCAAGGCCTGCACCGACAGGTCGGCGCTGTCGACAATATCGTCGAGGGCGGCCCAGGCGGTGGGCTCGGTGGTGTCTTCTTTCAGGCACAGATTGCGGGCCAGGGTCACTTGCAGGCTCTTGAGGTCGGTACTGGTGTAGGAGGGCAATTTTTTCTTGGCGTCCTGAATCAGGCGCAGGCCGTCCTGGGCGAGGGTCTGGAGTTGGCTGAAGCGTGTTTGCGTGTACTCCAGGCGTTCGATCATGTCCTCGCTCATCTGCGTCATCTGCCGGGCGTCTTCTATCTGCCGGCTCTGGGGGGTGTGGGCCTGGAGTTCAATGTGATCGAGCACGGTTCTGAGCTTGGGCGTGAAAGTGGTCTGTGCTTCCCGGATGCCGGCATCGGTGAGGTCCAGTTGAGCCTTGACATAACTGAGTGCCCTTTGCGGGTAATCGGGGAGCGGGGTAAACACATTCAGGCTTTTGAGCTGTTGCAGCGCCGCTTCATAGTCCGCACTCTGGCTGTCGAGTTTGTCAAGGTAGGCCTGGCGCCTGGTGGCGCCGGCGGAGGTGCCAACAACGTCGCTCATCGCCAGGCGCGTTTGTTGCAGCTCATGCTGGGCCGTCTTTTTGGCGTTCTCGAAGGCGGTCAGTTTGCGTCGCACCTCGGTCGCCTTGAGCGTTGCATCGGCCTCAGCCTTATTGATCATGCGCTTGGGGCCACCCCCGCGCAGGCGCAGGCGAGTGTCGACGAACCACTGGCCGGCGGCGTTGTGCAGTAGCGGCGGCCCGGTTCGCGCGGGTTGCCGGGGGTCGATGATCAGCACGGTATCGTCCTCGTCCGTCGTTACTTCAAACCAGCGCTCGCCCACCTGGGCGTAGTGTTTTTCGCCAAGGCGAGAGAGGTATTGGTACGGGCCCGCTTGGGTTTGCGGGGTGCCCAGACCTTGTGGCTGGTTGACCTTGAAGCTGTCCAGCACCTTGCCCAGGGTTGCTGGCGCACGATTCACCGCGCCACTGGTGTGCAGCAGTTGAGCATGGTTTGGCGGCAGTTCGTGGGTAGCCAGGGTATCCAGTTGCTTGACCTTGACCTGATGTTCTACCGCAGGTGTGCCTGGCTCGGGCTCGGTTTTATGGGCGCCGGGGTGCAAGCGCGTGCTGATATGCAGGGTGATCGCCATTGCCAGGTTCAGCAGGGCATCGGTGAAGGCCGCCCACTGTGCGGGTTTATCACCCTGCTCGCGGGCATCGACGAACTGCTGCAATTGCTCGACGACCTGCCAGATCCAGGTGCCGGTGGCCACGGCAGGGCTGGTAAAGGGCAGCAGGGTATTGAGGATCAGCCAGCCGGCTTGCTTGAAGGTGGCCCAGCGGTTTTCGGCATTGGAAACCGACTGGCGGTCAGCCAGCGTGGTCAGTGCGCGGGCGTTGGCTTCGTACAGGGTACTGAACCACTCACCGTCCAGAGCCCTGTCGTCCAGGCGCATGGGCCCGCTCATGGTCCACAGTGTCGAGGTATCCACCAGGAAGTCCGCGACGGCCCAGGGCGATGGCAGGTCGCCGGGGAACACATAGTTGGCGTATTCGTTGCGCACCGGGTCGGGCAACCAGGCCAGCACCGAGCTGCGCAGGCTGGGGGACTGGGCAATGGCATACAGCAGGTTGGTCGGGGATGGGTATTGGGCAAGTGTGGGGGTAAACAACGGCCGATACAGCAGGCAGGGGCCGGCGGATGGGTCCCGGGGGCCGATCACATACATGTTGGCGACCGTATCCGGCGTGGAGGGCGCACGGCGTTCGGGGATGAAGGCCAGCGGCCGGATGACAATCGGCTGCCCATCCACCCGGCGGTCTGTGGCTTGCGCTTGCATCAGTGCAGACACGTAGCGGTAGCCTTGCTCGTCCAGCCCGTGTTCCTGGCGGATCTTGTTTTGCAGGGCCAACAGCGGTAGTTGCGTACGCATCTGTTGCTCATACAGGGTTTTGCGCCGTGAGGCTTCGCTGGGGTTTTCCAGCAGTTTGCTCTTGATCAGCGCCGGGTAAGCCTGGCCGATATTGGCTTGAGTGATGAGCCCTTCGAGGTAATCGACAGTCAGCCACGCCGGTAGCGCCTGGGCACTTTTCCACTGCAGGGTCTTGTTGCCGATGGGCACCGCGATCAGGTTCTGCAGGGCCAACTCGCTGAGGCTCAAGAAGAGGGTGTCAGTCCTGCCGGGGACGATGAACGCGCCCCAGACCACCGGGCTCTGGACCCGCAGGGTGAGCTGCTCCAACGGCAGGTGGGCGGCTTCGGGATGCTGCTTGAGCATTTCGGCTTTCAGCACACTCAGCGCATAGGGCTCGATGGACGGAATATCGTCCTGATAGGAGGCTGCGCCGTTGAGGCTTTGCTGCACGGCCAAATCCTTCAAGTGCCGCGCATAGAAGTTCAGGTCTGAGGTGGAGGCTTCCCGCAACCAGTCGGGCAGCGATCTCTGGTACCAGGCCCGGTCCATCTCGTGATCACCGGACAGTTCACTGAGGATGGGGGCGGGTGGGGCGTCAGGCGACTGGAGATCGGAAAAATCCAGTGCGCCGATGACCGCAACCTGCAACGCGATCAGGTTGATGGCCTGATGATCGAAAAAATTGCCATCGGGCTCGAACAGGCGCCACTGGAGCTGTTGGCGTGTCGCCGAAGGGGTCAGGCGCTCGGGCAGGGTCTGGCCCAGTTGTGCCAGGGAGGCGAACTTTTCATAACCCTTGAGCAGGGAGTGGGTGAGGATGACGTCCTGGCCGGCCTGCTGGCCGATCAACACGGCCATGGAGAACTCATTGAGATGGGTCACCTGCGTGCCATCGACCTGGTCAATATCGATCAGGCAGGCGCGGATGTTGTAGGGATCGTTGAGCCGTCCCAGGCGGGCCGGGGCGTGGAACAGCAGGCGGGCCATGGCGCAGTCGCGGTCACTCCAGCCCTCGACCTGATGCACGTTCCACGCGGTACGCAAGGTATTGGACAGCTCGTGCCAATGGGGGCCATTGCCATCGCTCTTGTTCCAGTAGTCCACCTGCTGCGCCTGGAAGGCGCGCAGCATGACCGGCGCCAGGATGTTGAGGGTATGGGCAATGTCGACAATCCGCACCGGCAGGTGCGTTGGCGGCTCGGTGAGGGGGTGCCGGGTGAGGAAATGCTCGCCTTCGATACACTCGGTCGGCCGGGCCAATACGGCCTGTTCGGCCAGGATATCGCTCAGCGGCTGGTAGGTGGTTGGGCCGCGCACGATCTGTTCATCGACGATCTCCCAGGCGGGCGTGCCCAGCAGGGTGGTGTCGGGGTCAAGGTCCAGTGTCGGGTGCTGTTCCTGTAGCCTTTGGCGCAATAGCACCGCCGCCACTTCTCTGAATGAGGGGCCCGCGTACAGCTGCGCAAGCAGTGCCTGCTGCAGGTTGGCGGCTTGGGCGGGCGATGATGAGGCGGTTGAGTGAGGCGTGGTCATGGGGCATCCCTGTCTTGCCGGTAGATGGAAACGGCCCGAGGTATCCACTCGGGTGTTCCATGCTAGGGGCCGGCCAGTCAGGGGCGGGGGTGATTATGTAGGGCGCGGTGGGGGCCTTAGCCCAGTTCGCCACACAGGTCCAGCTCCACCAGCCGGCGCACCTCGGCGTTGGCCAGGCCTGCGCCGAGCAAGGCGTTGAGCTTGCCGAATGCCGCTTCGCGGGTCATCCCTCCCCCCGACAACACCCCAACACCCCGCAGGCGGCTGCCCGCTTCATACACGTCCAGTTCCACTCCGCCTTCATGGCACTGGGTGATTGCCACCACCACGATGTCCTGCTCCTGCGCCCGCTGCAGGCTGGCGAGGAACGCCGGGTTATCGCTGGGCCCGGTGCCGCTGCCAAAGCATTCGAGCACCAGCGCCTGGATGCCGCTGTCGAGCAGGGCATCCAGTTGCCCGGCGCCCATGCCCGGCACCAGGGGCAGTACGCCGACATTGGCCAGGGCCTTGGGCTGGCGGTAGTCCAGGGCGGCAGGCAGCGCCTGGGCCTTGGCCACGCCACCGTTGCGCTGCAAGGCGGCAAACGGATGGCGGCCAAAACTGCGGACCTTCGCACAACGGGTCGGCGCCATCAGTGCGCCGTGGAAGTACAGGTGCACCCCCGCTGCCAGGCCTTCGCCCAACGCCGCCAGGGCGCCGCTGACGTTTTCCCAGGCATCGCTGTCGGGCACCCCGGCCGGCAGCATCGAACCGGTGAACACCACGGGCGCCGGTAGGCCCAGCAGTTGGAAACTCATGGCCGCCGCGCTGTAGGCCAGGGTGTCGGTGCCATGCAGAATCAGCACGGCGTCGCAGCCCTCGTCCACGGCCTCGACCACGGCACTGCGCAGGCGCTGCCAGTAGGCGGGGGTCATGTTGGCGCTGTCGATCAGTGGCGACATTTCCCGAAAGCGCCAGGCTGGCGCCGGCAGGTGGGCCAGTTGCTCGCGCATGCGCGCTTCAAAACCCGAAGCGGGCGCCAGGCCGTTGGCGCTGGCCTGCATGCCGATGGTGCCGCCGGTGTAGAGCACCATGATGTTATTGGCTTTGGACATCGAAGAATCTCCTGAACGAAAAACGCCGCCGGGCCCAGAGCATGCCCAAGGCCGGGCGGCGTGTCATCTGTCTACGCTCAGCGTTGCACTTGGGCGTTCAGTTTTACGCTGGCTTGAGTGCTGGGTTCAGGCTTTACCGGGTTGGCCGGCCAGGCCTTGCGGTCCAGGTCCAGGTCCGGGAACTGGCTGGAGTCGAACACCGGGGTCTTGATGCCCGCCGCGCGCTGGTTGTCGTAGTCGTTGAGGATGCGCATGGCGATCTTGAACAGGAACGCCAAGGCGAACAGGTTGACGAACGCCAGCATGGTCATGGTGATGTCGGCGAAGGCGAACACCGTGCTCAGGTTCTCGATCGAACCCCAGAAAATCAGGACCAGCACCAGTGCGCGGTAACCGATCAGCACCTTGCGGTTGTTGCCCACCAAAAAGCGCAGGTTGCTCTCGCCCAGGTAGTAGTTGTACATGATCGACGTAAACACGAACAACGCCAGGGCCACCGAGATAAACATCCGGCCCCAGTCACCGACCACCGCCGCCAGGGAGTTCTGGGTCAGGGCAATGCCGTCGCCTTCAAAGCCCGGGGTGTAGAAGCCCGAAAGCAGGATCAGCAACGCCGTGCAGGTGCAGATGATAAAGGTGTCGAGGAACACGCTGAACGCCTGCACCACACCCTGGGCGACCGGGTGTTCCACCGAGGCCACTGCGGCCACGTTGGGTGCGCTGCCCAGGCCGGCTTCGTTGGCGAACACGCCGCGCTTCACGCCCATGATGATCGCGCTGCCCACCAGGCCACCAAACGCCTGGTCGAGGCCAAAGGCGCTCCTGACGATAGTCGCGAGCATGGCCGGCACCTGGTCGAATTGCAGCACGATCACGTAGATCGTCACGGCGATATAGACCAGGGTCTTGACCGGCACCAGCAGGTCGGCAATCGAGGCAATACGCTTGATCCCGCCGATAAACACCAGGCCCAGCAACACCGCCAGCGCCAGGCCGGTGTAGGTGGTGTCGAAACCAAAGGCGTTGTTCAGCGAGTGGGTCACGGCATGGGCTTGCAGGCCGTTGAAGGCGAACCCGAAGGTCACCAGCAGCAGAAACGCCATGACCATGCCCAGCCAGCGTTTTTGCAGGCCGTGCTGGATGTAATAGGCCGGGCCGCCACGGTAGGTGCCTTCGGCGTCGGTGCGTTTGTAGAGCTGGCCCAGGGAGCACTCGATAAAGCTCGACGACATGCCCACCAGCGCGGTGACCCACATCCAGAACACCGCCCCCGGGCCACCCAGGGTTACGGCAATGCCGACCCCGGCGATGTTACCGGCGCCCACCCGCCCGGCCAGGCTGAGCATCAGCGCCTGGAACGAACTGAGTTGGCCGGCGCTGCTTTTGAGGCTGTCGCGAAACACCGCGAACATATGAAAGAAGTGACGAAACTGAACGAAACGCGAGCGGATCGTGAAGTAACCACCGAGCCCGACAATGAGCACGATCAGTACTTTTCCTGAGAGGAAGTCGTTGATGACTTCTAGCATGGAGTATTCCTCGCTGTTTTTTTGTAAAGGCAAAAGCCGGACGGCTCGACGCCACACCATTTCGCAGACAGCACGATAGGTGGGGCGAGGGCTCGTCCCGGCTCCAAGTCGCGGGTTGTTATTAGTTCGGCGTTCGCATGCGGTAGACGATCGTGCATGCGAAGAGGGGCGGCACTATACCTAGCTGCGCGCCAGCCGTCTGCAAGCAGCGCAACTGACCGAGGAATGGTCGAGCGTCACACTGACCTAATGTGGGAGCTGTTGAGCTTTGGTGAGGCTGCGATGGGCATGAGTTTCTACACAACGATGTAGTGGTTTAGGTATGAGTACATATCCGTTGCTGCGGTCATGGCGGCTATTGGTTCCGCCCTTACGGCGGGTTACTTTTGGAAAAGAGCCCCAAAAGTAACCAAAAGGGCTCCTGCCCCACCACTCGGCACCTCGCCTAGGCTCGGTGTGCCCGTCATCCGACATTGATTTGGGGGGCCGCCGCGATGGGCCATCCATGGCCCAGCGCGGCTAACCCGGCGTCCTGCCGGGTTACCCCCCAAATCAATATCGGATGACGGCCAGCGTGGTTTAACGGGGCGCCTGAGATCAAAATCACAAGCAAAGCGAGGCGGCCTGATGTAAGCGCGCGCCGGATTTGGCACCGCGTTGCACGATGATTGGCACGGCCTATTAGGGGTCAACCTGCTGAGTTTTGCGGGATGATTGGCACCTCAGGCCACTCGATTTTCAGGGGGTAACCCTGTTGCTCATGCACTCGGTTCAGGGCCACCCGATACTTCTTCCAGGCTTTGAGTGCTGCAACCTCTGAGTCGGTTGCATCATCAATATCTACCGCGTCCTGAAACGGCCTGATTGAGTAATCAGCAACGGCGCGTCGGCTGGCGATTTCGTTTTGAGCTTCCTCAGCCGGAGTGGGCATTGGAACAACTCGTTCCTGGTATTCCGTGACAGGCTCACCCGCTTCAATCTTTGCAAGGACTTGCTCGTAAACCTCGGGGGTCTCTAGCCTTGTGGCGTGATATGGAAGGCCCTTGTAAATGACAACGTAGCTTCCATCGGTTCGGCTTTGGATATTCTCAATCGTTGGCTCTGGCACGGAAGGCTTCAATTCATCAGAAGTACTCGACCCCAGATATTTTTCGACTCTCGCCCCAGCCTCTATGCTCGCAAGGACCATG
The DNA here is from genome assembly GCF_002699915.1 of Pseudomonas sp. ICMP 8385. Lineage (NCBI taxonomy): Bacteria > Pseudomonadati > Pseudomonadota > Gammaproteobacteria > Pseudomonadales > Pseudomonadaceae > Pseudomonas > Pseudomonas sp. ICMP 8385. The sequence continues at coordinate 167,185 of NZ_LKBY01000168.1, forward strand.
GTGTATAGCTCGGGTGACTCCAGTTTTACGACATGATGGGGCGCCCCGTTATAGGTCACCATATAGCTCCCATCGGACACCCTCTGGATGTTCTCGATAGTAGGCTCTGCTGGGACTCCCGCCAGATCGCGGGCGATGGCTACATTTGACGCCCCTACAATCGCCACTTTCTTAGTCGTCATCATGCAATCCTCCATGCAAAACCATTTGAACTGTTTGTGAAGCCGACAGTTGTTCCACCTGTCGTCACCCCGGCACCACTTTGAGCAATCACCCCGACGTTGTTGTAGCTAACGACAAAGTAAGCCCATGTCCCACCCGCTGGAATAGCTCCCGACCCGCTCAGACCCACCCACTGCCCAGCAACAGGCTTCATGAATGAAGTGAGGGTATGAACGTCTGTGAGGCCGTAACCGGCAGCGGTTGATGCCTTATCAGCCTTGAAAACGAGCTTGTAGTCGACATCGACGGCACGATAAGAGTCCGAGATTCGATAGTCGGCCAGAGTGGTTCCCCAATTGGCCTTGGCATCCAGCCTCCAGTCCACGTCGACGGCCCGATAACTGTCGAGAATCCCATAATCTTTTAGGGTCGTGCCCCAGTTGGCCTTACCGGACAGACCATTAATTACGTCAGTCGCAAAATTTGGGTTGTTGTTGAGCGATTTAGCAAGCTCTTCAATCGTATCTACAGCACCGGGAGCGGCACCGATCAGTCGAGCAACCTCTCCGTTTATAAGTGCTTCGACCTGCGTTTTGGTGAAAGCATCGTAGATGCCATGCCCCGCTAGCGTGGTTGGTACTCCAGTCAGACTCGAAAAGGAGTGGCTGTGATGTGCTGCCGCCAAGAGGATGTTGGTGCCGGTCGATTTTTGGCGAATGTAGGGTTGCGCTATGTTATCGCTCGCAAAACCAATGGTATCTACCCAATCCCCATTAACCTTACCGTCCAGTTTGGAGTCGATATCAACGGCACGGTAGGTATCCTTAATACCTGCCTCCGCAAGTGTGGTTGGCTTGTTCAGCAGCTTTTTATAGTCTGCCGCTGACCCAGCCAGCGCTTTGACAGCCTTGGACAGTTGGGAGTCATCGTCTTTGTTAAGAGTTACCCCAGCAGCGAGGACAACCGCGACAAGTTCTCGCTGAATGGTGTTCAGCCAAGCTGCCTTGATCAGTGTTGCGTCTGCCCCAGCTTGTGGGTTGCCCTCGGTAAACTCGCCATCAGCATTCGCGGTGCTGGTGCTGTCGCTGATCTTCTGCATTAGTTGTCTCCGTAACCGAACAGCAAAATGGACTCGGCGGGCTTCATCTGGCCCAGCCGACACTCCAGGGCTCTGCTGCCCCAGACGGATAAAGGATCGCCAGCGCCCGTAGCACCGGCCCTGGCATAACTCACCGTTACGGCCGGAGCGTTAACCCGCCAGGTGAAGTCCCAATCACCACCGTTGATGGGGTCGCCAGCTCGCGCTATGCCAACTCGCGCTGGTCGGAATGTGGTGATGGTGATGTCGTAGCCCAAAGACTTAGCCAGGGCGATAAAGAAGGGTTTACTTTGGCCTGCACGGCCAGGCAGCTTGCTAACAACGGCCTTTACACGTTGGCCGACAGTCTGGGCTTGGCCGAGCAGACAGGGGTCGGGCAAGGCCAGCACCCGCTCCCAATCGGCAAGCCCTTCGCCGGAATCGGGAAAAATTGTGTTGTAAACCACGTTTGCCTGGGCGTCGGCCAGGTCCATGGCTTTGGCTTCGGCCTCAATGGTGGCTGACAAGTAAGGCGCCGCCCCGTCATAGGAAACAGGCGGCAGCAGCAACCGGAGCTGATCGGCGAGCGTGGTCATTCCAGTAGGCCCAAAGTGATGGTGCCGGGGCGAATCCAGCCAATAAGCGCCGGGTCATCGGACGCTTTGACGTTCCCGGCTGGAGCAGTGACAGCACGGTCCAGGACGCCAGCCAGGTTGTTGATCATGGCTTCGATCTGCGAGCGCTTGAGGGGCTCGCCGGGTTTCAATGCACCCAGGAGGACGTTGTAGGCCTTTTGCGCTGCGGCCTGCACTTCGGCCAGAGTGAAGCCTGGGGCTAGTTCAATTTTGGCGGCGGCGTTGACTACGCGGATAGTTGGCGCGTAGACCCATACGTCAGCGATGACTGAGCACTGGTCTTGTATATGTGCCAGGCATGCCGCGATAACTTCGGCCGAAGGTTTACCGGTGCTGGCCGTGATAACAACGTCAACGGTGCCGCCCCCTCTGCGCCTGGGGATAGGCAGCGCATCGGCTACCCCGTCGACCTCCAACGCCCAGCGGCGGTAGTCATAGGCCGCACCACCGGCCGGGGGTGACTGGATGATGTCCAGGTAACGCGCCAGCAGGGATTCGATTGTCTCCCGTTCTTCGCCGCCTGTGGTCTTGCCGACGAAAGTAGCGGCCGCGTCCATGCCCAACGGCGGGCTGGTAAGCACCAGGGCGCCCGTAAGGTCGTTGAGTGCAACGCCGACGGTTTGGGCTTCCACTAGGACCGAGGCGGTGCCATTGGTGCCAATCTTCGCGCTAGCTTTGGCGGTGAACAGTTCGCCCGTGACAACGTGCTTTAAGGTGGCACCGAGCAGCAACGGTACGCCGGGCGCGCCTTTGAGGGCAGCCGTACCGGTGGCCGCTACGGGGTCTTTTTGTAGCACCCCCCTAAGCGCGGCCGCGTGGACCAGTTCCTCTTCGTCGGCAGTGTCCGGGAAAATCTGGCGGTATACCCAGGCTAGTTTCTGATACAGCCCCTCAATAGCCGAGGCCACAGCGGCCGAGCGTACATAGTTGTCGCTGTCGGGGCCGATATCGGCTTCGGCTTGAAGGTTGCGAATGTCGCGCAGGATGCCGCGCAGAATCTCGTCCAGGCCGGGAGCGGTATAAGCCATGTCAGTTCACCCTTACAGGTTGGCGAAACACCTGCGGATTGCCGGTGGCGTCGGTGATGTCGATTTGAAGGTTGAGCCAGCCGTTGTGGGGCTGCTCGACGGTGATAGTGATGTCTTGGGCGCGGCCGTCATCGAGCAACGGCTGGAGCGCCTGCTCGGCGTACTGCTTGGCGAGTTTGCCGACCCTTGGCAGGTCTTTGGATCGTTTCAACTCATGCAGGCGGGAGCCCACGGTGGTGTCTTTCCACCAGGTGCCGAGGGGTGTCTTGAGGCGGATATAAACGGCGTTGCCCAGCGTATTGATACGCTGGCCCGTCAAGTCGCCAGTGGTTGGGTTTATGCCTGCTTCCATAGGTTGGCATAGTGCTTGCGCGCAGGCGGGTAAGGATATTTCAGGGGCGTTTAAGGTTATTGCTGCTGACCTGGTGCTGGCCCACCGCCGTGGTTGTGGCCGTTGTAGATCAGCCGATCTGCCTGCATGGTCCGCTTATGGTCAGCGATATCTCCCGCAGCCTTAACGTCCTCGCTCATTTCGACCAGGGGCGTTTCAAAGCGCACTTTGGTCTTGGCTTTGACTACCAGGGTGTCGGTTTCCACTTCGATCAAACGGCCGCGCTTCATGTGGATGTAATCACCCTCATCGGTGTACAGCGATACTTCGCCGTCTATGAGGGTGATTCGATAACGCCCGTCCTCACTGGCGACAACGACCGTGTGTTTGCTGTTGCCCCCCACGGGGATGGCAAGAAATTCCGCACCAGGTAACGGCGCCGAGCTGAACCCGTAGTGCTGCATCAGTTCGCCTGAAACCGGCTCGCCTGCCAGGCCTTCCATTTCGATGCCAATCAACTTGCCGTGGGTGTTGCGTGCTGCCGTGCCACGGAAGGCCTGACGCACGTTAGCCATCACTCTACTAACCTGCTCGCGCACCAGGCGTGCCATATTGCTCATTACAGCCCCCTAAAAATCTCGATAAGTTCCGCATCCGGGCTGGCCTTCTTACCCTTGCCCTTGCGCTTCTTGGTCGGGTTGCCATCCAGCACCCACAACTTATCCTCGCGCAGCCGCAACTCAGTAATGCGCCCTTCACTACGGGTCAGGCGCAATGTGCGCGACATCAAAAAGTAGGTCGCGTCCAATCCATGGGGCTCGCTACGGACGATGACGCGCTGGCCGGGACTCCAGACCTGGCCGTTATCGGCACGGTGGCCCATCACCACTGCGCGGATCTCGAAACCTTCCAGACGACTGTCGGCCAGCAACTTACGGCCGCGAGTGGTCGCCATGTCCTGGTTCTCGCTGGAGCTATCAATGACCACCTTCGGCCGGAAGATCCCACGGCGGGCCAGGGTTTCGTCCTGGATGACCGAACGTAGGTGGGCGCGTTTGCTGTCCAGCCCGTCATTGTCGTACTGCCCATGCTGGCCCAGGACGGTGATCTGGCTGTACCGATTGGCGATAGAACGCCGCACACTGAGGCGCTGCACGTTATTGCCGACACCGTCTTCGCGCATGATCAATGTTCCCACTGGCGCCGCGTTGTAGTCCGGCCCACCAATGATCAAGCGCCCATCAGGCTCGACCCACGGCCACAGACCATTGGCCTCGGCAACCTGGAGCAACGCCTCCCACGCACTCTGGCCCGGCTCAATCTGCACGCGCCGTCGGGTCTTAGCCTGAGCGGCGCGGATCTCGAACTGGGTAATGCCCAGCGGTTTGACGACCTGGTCCAAGATCTGTGCGAGTGTGGCTTCGCGCATTGAGACGAACGGCGCCGAACAATCGACCAGGGGCGCCGCACGGTCCCGGCCGGTGATACGCATCGAGATACCCTGACGGGAGATGTCGTGTTCAAACTCGTCTATTTGTCC
>NZ_LKBY01000169.1:0-5149 GCF_002699915.1 Pseudomonas sp. ICMP 8385
TCATACCGCTTTGCCATCTTGGCCTCCTGGCTTTAATGGCGGTGTATTTTACAGAAAATCGTATTTCTTGGGTTTACGTACAGAGCCTAGGTAAGGATCCGGCCGCAGACGTTTATTATGATGAGGGACGGAAAAAGTTGACACTGTCCAATCTGACTGCCGAACTGGTTGGTGTGATCGAGAAAGAACTGCTGGCCAGGGTCGGCTAAGAATGTTTTCTAATGTGGTAGCTCTCTACCGCGCCATTGGAGCGCCCACCATTGAGGACGGAGTCATCCGCTATGAGGGGATGACAACGCCCGACATTATCGGTGCGTTGCGAATGTGCGATGGCCTGCCCGCAGCCTATGGCAAGTTCGAGCATTGCTCTGAAGAAGCAGACTCTCTCGATATTGAGTTTCGCTTGCCATCGAACGAGTCTGGCCGGTTCTACGCGAACCTCGGCGAGTTTGTCGCTCGCAATGGCTCATTGGGCAAGGGGCAATTCCCGAGCAACGTATACATTGTTGAGCTCTGTTGGGCAGATAGCGATGACATCGAGCCTCCGGCGATTAAGGCGCTCAGGCGCGTCTGCCGGCTGATCGAGCTGCTTGCACTGCTAGCGATCGGTGTCGACAAAGACAGCAGCCAAGATGGTTTTAATCTGTTCTTTGCCTTGCCTCCCGATGGGGCTAAGCCTCCGAGAACTTTTCTGTTACCTACCCAGGTTGACGTCAAGGTCCTTGACTATGAGCTCAATCACCTGAGCTTGTTGGAAGAAATACTCAATCGAAAAAACGAAAATAAGGCACACCTCTCCGAACGAAAATTAATGATTCGGATGGCGGTGGCTAGCGTCATCGAGAAGTTTGAGAGCGAGCCCAATCTGTTCTTGGTGATCGTGCGGGAGTGGCGGGAGGTCCTCGCCACATACCGCGCTAATCTGCAAACCTACGTCTATAGCTTCTCGTTTGAGCGGGCCCGGCGGGAGGTGGCCCAAGCTGAAATCGACTATGGCACGAAGCTTAGCGGGGTGCTGGGCGACATCGCCGGCAAGATGCTCGCCCTGCCGATATCGCTAGCGGGTTTGGTCGTGCTGGAGAAAACAACCTCAAGATTCGAAGGTTTTATCCTTGTCCTTGGGTTGGCAGTGGTTTCTGTGGTTCTGCTTGCAATCCTTCACAACCAAATGCTGCAAACGGAGCGCCTCCTACACAGCTTCAATGTCATTTTCGATGATTTCAAGGACAAGATAAAAACATATCCCCCGAAACTTCAGGGGCTGCTCAGGATCACCATCGATCAAGTCGACAAGCAAGGCCGAACCCTCACCAGGACCTTTCGGTTGCTGAAGGGGTTGTCCCTGCTTCCAATCGTCGGTGCTTTGCTGCTAGCCGCGATAAAATACTGGGACGATTTCTTATGGCTGTTAAAGGCTATCCTAGCGATGGTATTTTCGGTACTCCACGTAGCCCCTAATATTCTCAGCCTATAAGGCTTTTGTAACACGTTCCTCGTCTCATCTTACTGCGCTCAAACCACTCATCCATATGGAGCAGTCCAAGCAGCTGTCCATAATATAGATGAGATGTATTTTTAATAAAAAATCTTGGGTATTTCGTGAGAAACTCGAGTTGATCTTTAATGCTTATCTGACATATTCAGCCTACTCCGCCAATAAGTTAAAATTCTAATAGCCGAGCTCACCAGTGCTGAGGGACACCTTACGCATATGTAATATTCGCGGCAGCTTTCTGAAAGGCATCACTGGTTATCCTCTAGTCAGAAGTAAGTGAACACTAGGAGAAAATCATGAAATCACTAAAAGCTTTTTTTGCCGTTTCCATCTTGACCTTGTCTTCTTTGGCCATGGCTGAAGGCGGTGGTGACCGTGTTTATGGTCGAATGATGCAAGAGAACCAGAAGGCGATGGAGCAGTACGCTTTAGAAAATGGAAAGACGACACCTGAAGTTGTTCATTATGAATATGGAATGAACCTCGATGTCCAGAAGGTAATCAGTACTACTCAAGCCAATAAAACCTGTGGCGTAGCTCCTTCGCGCATGACCTATGAAGATTCGGCGGGCAAGCTCAACACCCTGGAATACAAGGTTATGGGTACTAACTGCCCTCACGGAAGCTAGTTAGCGTTGGCCCTAGCTGCGCCAGTTTGTTCGGTATGTTTCGAGTCTGCTTACTGTTCGCTGACATAGAAGTAATTTTCAGGTCACGCTGGAGTTATCTATTGTATGAAATTATGTCTGCCGGCACGTAGGAGAAATCCTCACGTGCTGGTGGCTTTTTATAATTATAAAAAATATTTCATAAAGAAACTCTGCCAAGCTAAAGCCTGGAGTGTTAAATGAACAATAAAAGCATTTATGGTCTTTCTCTCATTGCCCTTGGCATGAGCATGGGGCAAGTTGCAGTAGCTGTGGAGCAAAAGCCTGAAGGGTTCATTGAGGGGAGCACCTTTAGTATTCTCAATCGGAATCTCTATCTCAATCGTGATTATCGAAAGGGCCAGTCAAGCCCCACGGGCAATGGTTACTCAGCCGAATGGGGTCATGGCATCATTGGCCGATTCGAATCAGGCTTTACTCAAGGAACCGTAGGCTTCGGCATTGATGCGTTTGCAATGGAAGGCCTCAAGCTCGATTCAGGTGATGGTCGCTCGGGAGCCCGTAGCTCAGTCGATGTCTTGCCGCACAATAGCAAAGGCCAACCTGAAGACTCCTACTCAAAAGTAGGCGGGGCCGCAAAAGTGCGTTTCCTGGATACAGTCGTCAAGGTAGGCGACGTATTTCCATCGACGCCTGTCGTTGCCTATGGGGATTCCCGACTCCTCCCTGAGAGTTTTCGTGGCGCAACGTTTACCAATACCAGCATCAAAGACCTGACCCTTCAAGGGGGTCGGCTGCATGCGATGAGCCAACCCAATTCCAGTGGCATGCGTGACGGCTTTTCGACTTTCTACGCCGGTGCAGTAGATGCTCCGTGGATCGCTATCTAGGGGGCGATTACACGGTCAATGAGCACGTAGGTGTGAGTCTTTACACCAGCCAATTCAAGGATGTGTGGAACCAGTATTACGCAGGCACCACATTGAACTATCCGCTCTCAGACAGCGTATCTCTAATCGGTGGCTTTAATTACTACCGAGCGGTTGATGAGGGTAAAAAACTTTTGGGAAGCTTCGATAACAACATTTGGAGCGGCAAGACCGGGGTCAAATTCGGAGCGCATACCGTGACCGTTGGGTACCAGCGCAATAATGGTAACGACGACTTTGACTACCTACGCCAATCCGACTCAATTTTCTTGGATAACTCTATTCAGTACAGCGATTTCAACTCACCGAAAGAGCAATCCTTGCAGCTGCGCTACGATCTAGATATGCAGGCTTTCGGCATCCCCGGTCTCAGCTTCATGACCCGCTACGCTAAGGGTTGGGATGCGGACTATTCCAACGCGAACAGCGTGTACATGCGTCGCGGAGTGGACGGTGCACCATTGCAGGACCAAAAGCGTTGGGAGCGAGACATAGAGGCCAAGTACGTCATCCAGTCCGGCTCACTGAAGGACATGTCTTTACGTGTTCGCCAAGCAACAACACGAGCTACCGATTTCGAATCTGATTTGGACGAGGTCCGACTGATTGTTGAATATCCACTGCAACTTCTTTAACGGGCATTAGCCATCGGCATCAAGTGTCCGCTATCCCCGATACACCCCGTCTCCTTGTTTCTCCTTTGGTTTGGAGACGGCTTAGGCGCCCTAGTGGCGCCTTTTTTTATGGATTGAAATAACTGTTGGTATCCATCGCCGGCGGCGAGCATCCCTGGGGTTGTATGGCTAATTGGAACGTGTGATCATACTCTCAATATAGGTAGGGGGGGTATGGTATGGGTCATATGAGATCAAGCAAAGACAATCTTCTTAAGCGCGTAAAGCGAATCGCTGGGCAAGTCCAGGCTATTGAGCGAGCACTCGACTCTGATGATGACTGCTCGAAAACTCTGCTTTTGGTCGCTTCTGCCCGTGGCGCTATCAATGGGCTGATGGATGAAATTATCGAAGACCACGCTCGTGAACACGTCGCGAATCCGACACTCAGCAACGACGAAAGAGCGAAAGGTGTCGACGAGCTGCTCGAAGCCATTCGCCGCTATTCCAAATAGGATTTGCCCAGATGAGTAATTCGTACGCCGAGTATTCCCACGACCATATGTTCCTTGGGAAATCACATGAAGAAAACGCCAAGCGAACCTTGTGGGTGGTGGCCCTGACCGTCGTAATGATGGTTGCTGAAATCACCGCAGGTTATCTCACTGGCTCAATGGCGTTGCTTGCCGATGGTTTTCACATGGCAACGCATGCAGGAGCACTCGGCATAGCCGCAGCTGCTTACGCTTACGCTAAAAGACATGCCTCAAGTGCTCGCTACAGTTTTGGAACTGGCAAGGTGGGAGACTTGGGTGGCTTCGCTTCTGCTCTGATTTTGGGACTGGTTTCCTTGGGAATTGCTGGAGAGTCGCTGTTTCGTCTCTTTCAACCGACTCAAGTGCAATTCGGGACAGCGACTCTAATCGCAATTGTCGGACTAGCAGTGAATGTGGTGAGCGCGCTTTTGCTGTCTGGCGGTCATGATCACCACCATGGGCATGACCACGGCCACGATGAGTCTCACCATGCGCATGGTCACGACAATAATTTGCGCTCTGCATACGTTCACGTCATTGCAGATGCATTGACTTCGGTTCTGGCCATCGCAGCCCTTCTTGCTGGTCGATACCTTGGTTGGGTATGGCTCGACCCTGCAATGGGGATTGTGGGTGCCGTTGTGATTGCACGCTGGGCTTGGTCGTTGATGCGGGTGACTTCGGGTGTATTGCTCGACCAGACAGATGATCATGTCGCTGAAGAGATTCGTGAACTGGTTGAGCGACCGGGAGATGCTTCGATCATTGATCTTCATGTCTGGCAGGTTGGGCCGCAAGCCCGCGCCGCGATTGTGAGTGTTCTGGGCAGCCCAGCAGTCAATGCAGAAAACATACGAGAACGGCTTGCGACGTATGCGTCCGGGCATCCCGCCTTGCGCAACTAAACCGGTTGCCATCTATGCGGCAGCAGCTCCGCAATCTCACTCGCCCGCTGCGTCGGCAGGCG
>NZ_LKBY01000170.1:0-4979 GCF_002699915.1 Pseudomonas sp. ICMP 8385
TGGCTGCGCCATGTCATCGGGGTGGCTGAAATTCATCGTTGGCACCACAAGCGCGACTTCGAAGATGCCCAGGTGAACTGCGGCGAATTTCTGATGGTGTGGGATCGGCTATTCGGGACGTTCTACGACAGTACAGGAAAGCAGGGCGACGCCAATGTCGGCTTGCGTGAGAGGGACTATCCCAAGGGTTACCTTGGTCAGTTGACCGAACCCTTTGGGCGAGACCGAGCCCGCACATAGCGTAGTGGGCCTCAAAGCTGTAGGCCCCATGTGTTTGCCTGGAATGATCTGGCTCGTGGGCGGAAGAGACTAGATGTTCCCGCATGCCAAGCAGACATGCGCTCTAACGAGGCAATCGATTCACTACCTATAAGCCCCGTCATTTGCAATTAATGCTGGTTGGTAGCCATGGAATGCAGGTCAGCGCGGATAAATGCAGGTTCATTCGCAGCTAATACTGGTTTGCCGGGCCGGTCAGTCGCAGTTAATTCCGGTCGAAAATCGTATTGATTGCAGGTCGGGACGTTTTCGTTTGCAAGCCGTTACAGGTAGGGAGGGCCGGTCAGTCGCAGTTAATTCCGGTCGAAAATCGTATTGATTGCAGGTCGGGACGTTTTCGTTTGCAAGCCGTTACAGGTAGGGTTTGAGTCGCTTCAACCTCGGCCTGCAGATCCAGCACAAAATCAGGCCCCAACTCGTCCAGCTTGGTCAGCACACCGTCAACGGCTTCCAGCAACTGGCGAGGATCACCGCCTCGATCAGCGTATTCGCCCAGCAGCTCCGACCATTCGTCCTGCTGCGCGTCCCATTCCTCGGCTTCTTCGATCTGCTGGCTCAACTGGTCCGGGTCGATGGCCTTCATACCATGCGCACGCTCCAGCCAGTTTTCGGCCAGCATGCGTTCATCGCTGCCGTTGCTACCGAAGCGATCAGCCCGAGGTTTGTTTGCATAGTTCTGGATGCCAGCCAGGTCACCGATAAAGCTTTCGAGCAGATCGGCAGCTTTCATCTGATGCCGGCGTGCTTCCCATTCAAATTCGGGGGGGATGCGCACAGATACGACTTCCGTTTCGTCCGGTACGAACTCACCATTGGCCCCGGGCACAAGCCCTGCCGGTGCGAGAAAGCCGGTAGGCCGACTGTCGCAACGCCAACCGCATTGCAGATGAGCACGATGATGAGGCCACTTTCCATGATTAAGCGGCACCATGTGATATTCGTCGTTCGTGGTGTCCAGTTCGTATACGCGGCGCAGGCTCTGATCCTGGTATGCCCGGAAAATCGTGGAGCCGTATTCGGCTGCAGACGGAAATTGTGATGGCAGCACGTATCCCACTTTGCCTATGTCCTTCTCGTACACTGGGCGAGTGGCGCGCAAAACATGCTGTTTCCCCTGGTACTCAACGATCATTTGGGGCGTTACCCCGTCCTCGCTAAGCTGGCCACCGACAAGGGTCACGTTATGAATGGAAACCGAATGAACCCGGTCGCCGGGAAAAAAGAGTGCATCAAACGACATTACGTTTCTCCTTCCGACTTTTGCCGAGGCCCTGCCGATATTGACGGACCGCAAAAAACAGGGCGACTGGGGCTACCCAGGCAATCGCACCGATCAACAGATGGTTGTGGGTTCTCTCCGGGTAAGATTCCGCGAACTCATTACGGCGCGTGAAAATCCACTGACGCTGCGTGACGGCTTTGGCGAAGCAATTCTCGAATTTATCGAACCCGCACTGCTCAACTCCAGGTAGTGCTGGGATCTCTTCGACCGGTAGCGTGGCCGCTGGCCAGGTGAAATGTAGGGCGGCAACCACAAGCGCACTCCATAGCATTAGTGCAGCAGCAGATTTAGTAGCTCTCTCCATGAACCTCTCTCCTATCGACCTACTTTTTCGGGGCAGCAGGCTGCGGGAATGGCTTGGCCATTTCCCGTACCTGCTCGGCCAGCTCGGGGGGCAGCCACACAAGAACGGGTACCAGTTCGCCGGCGCCCTGTTCTTCAAGGATTTTCCGCACGCGCTTAACCGCTGCGTGGGCGGTCTGCTTGGTCATCCCTCTGGCCTCGGCTACGTCGGTGATGCGCTGGCCATCGACCAGAACGGCCTTGGCCACCTCGACAGTCGAGATGGCCAGGCGCTTGGAAGCAAACAGGGGCGCAACCTTCTTCCATTCTTCTTTGGTGTACATCGGCTGCATTCATCAGCTCCTAGTGTCAGTAGTCAATCAGTCGCGGCCCCCTGCTCGCGGATCCGCTGCCAGATCTCGCAATGCGTGATCGTTGGCAGCGCCAGGAACGACCAGTAAAGCCCGTTTGAACGGGCGTACACGCGCACCAGGTCGCCAACCTCGGGGGCCTGCAGTATGAACGAATCGCCGGCCTCGCCGGCCTTGTAATCAAGCACCTGAGCGCGGCTTAGCGCGAAGTCATACCGGGTTTCGGTGATGCGCGCCGGCTGGGTGCCGTGGGCGGCTTCCTGTGCTTGCAGAAAGCCTACTTCATCCCCCAGCACAGCGCCGGGGTGCCTTAGCTGGATCTCTGGCAGCATGAGCCAGGTTCCGCGAGCGGCCCATACATTGGGGCCGATCTGACGGGCGTAATCGATGATTGCGGTTTGACCAGGTACATAGAAAACTTTTTGCATGGCTGCGATCTCCTTGCATGGGGCAGACCGGGCGCGCTGCGCGCCCGGCCTGTGGCAGTTAGGCGGCTTGGCGCAGGTGCTGAGCCAGTACCCACAGGGCGCGATTAAGCTTTACGTCCTGGTCAATGCCGGTCACGGCACGGGTGCTGGTACGGCGCCCTTGCTTGTTGCGGCCTCGCAGCCCTCCCTTGATGGTGTTTTCCTGTACGCGGTTGAAGGTCGACCAGAGGTCATTGGTAGCGTCTTCGCGGCGACGTGGTTCCAGCAGTTGGCGTGCAGTAACCGGAGCAGGGCCGTCTGCCGGGTCATAGCGGTAGGCAAGTGCAGCCTCGGCAAATGCGTGCTGCAGGTCGTTGCCAAGCTGGATACCCTTCATGGTTTCGCGTTGATCCTGAATCAGCTCGAACTGATTCAGGACTTCATAAGCGCCCTCGATCACATCCCCGATAACGTCCTGGCGACCGCTGTGGCGAACTTTCTGATCCATCGCGGCATCACCCAGCACCAGGCCATTGGCACACACGAAACGGAAGCAACCGCCCATCATCTGGTAGCTGCTGGTGCCGTCGTGGCTGTTCAGCAGAATGATTTCGTTGGCCTCTTTGGCAACGATGGTGTTGGCGTGACGCAGGCGGATCATGTGCTTGGTGTGTTCGCGCTTGTCGGTGTTACGCACGCGGGTTTGGCATGCCATGAATGGCATGAAGCCTTCACTGCGCAGCGCTTCCAGTACGTCAACGGTGGGAATGTAGCGGTAGCGATCGGAGCGGCTTTCGTGTGCTTCCTCGGCAAAGATTGAGGGGGCAACACGGGCAATCTCGTCATTGCTCAGCGGGCTGTCGCTGCGGACCATGCAAGGGTTACGGAAGTTGCTGGATAGACGCATTTTTGAATCTCCTTCGCGATTTGCCTGGAGCGGTTGCCGCCGCTGGTTCCAGGCTGTCGAGGCGGGATTGCTTCGACGGGGTTAGTATCGCAAAGGCACAAACAGAAGTCAACTATTAGTCAAATCTAAATTGACCATTTGTCGAACAAAAAACCCGGCTAATGCCGGGCTTCTTCGTTGATGGATGGTTATTGGAGGTGCCAGTTGAAGCGGTACGGATCCATGAACGGTATGTCGTCATCGAAGCTGTCAAAGTCTGCCGCTGGCTGCGGCGCCGGCTGTGCCGGGCGCTGCGGTGGCTGCTGACGCGGGGCTTGCTGGCGGGGGGCCTGGTTGCTGCCGCCCTGGTTGTAGGGGTCGCCGCCCTGCTGCTGGTTTTGCGGGCGACCGCCGAGCAGCTGCATGGTGCCGTTGATGTCGACGATGATTTCGGTGGTGTAACGCTTGATGCCGTCCTTTTCCCACTCGCGGGTTTGCAGTTTGCCTTCGATGTAGCACTGCGAACCTTTACGCAGGTATTCACCAGCGATTTCGGCCACTTTGCCGAACAGCGACACACGGTGCCACTCGGTGCGCTCGACCTTCTGGCCGGTCTGTTTGTCGGTCCACTGCTCGCTGGTGGCCAAGCTGAGGTTGGTCACGGCGTTGCCATTGGGAAGGTAGCGGACCTCGGGATCCTGCCCGCAAGTACCGACCAGGATCACTTTGTTTACGCCACGGGCCATGATGAATCTCCTTTTCCGTTTGAATTAATCGTTCTCGAAACAACCGCAAGGGCAGGTCATTACGTCCAGGCCGTGCCAGCAGAGGCCGTTATCCGCGTCCTCCTGCCGCTGTGCTTCGTTTTCACTGGCGGACATATAGCCATAAGCCTCGCGGGCGTACGCGAACGCTTCTGCCACTCCCTCGGCATGCTCATCGGTGCCGAACTCGTCATCCATGCTCGCACAGAAGGCGTTGTGCACCATGGTGTCATAGGTTGGAAAGCGCCCGCATGCCGCGCCGTAGAGATCGTCAACCTTGCGCTCCATCGCCTCGATGTTCGAATCCACGACAGGCGCCCAGATCTTTTTGGCGAAGTTCAGAAAGTCGGCTGAGGTGAGCCAGTTGTTGAAGCTGAGGGCGGGTGCTTGAGCGGTGATAGTCATGCGTAAACTCCTTCGCGATTTGCCTGGAGCGGTTGCCGCCGCTGGTTCCAGACCGTCGAAGCGGAATTGCTTCGACATGAGTAGTATCGCCCAACGCCTAACTAAAGTCAACTATTGGTCAAATCTATATTGACCGATTGTCGCGTTTCTCGCACGCGAGAAATCTGCTTTTTCTTGATCCGAACGCTTGACCGCTTTACCGAGCTGCTTTAATGCCGAGCGTGGGGCGCGGGAAACAAACGCTTTTCAAAGCAGCAGCCGCGAAGCGGATGCCGCCTTGCTCTTTGGGAATGGAAGCGCCCC
>NZ_LKBY01000171.1:0-205 GCF_002699915.1 Pseudomonas sp. ICMP 8385
TCAATGTACTGAAGATCCAAGGTGGGGGCTGGCTTGCCAGCGATAGCGCTGGGGCAGCCAGCATCCCTCCCAGCCATGCCGCCGCCATCGCAGCCTCGCTGGAGCTCGACAGCTCCCACCTCGATCTTCAGGGTTTGGAGGATTGCATTTCAGCTGCCACCGCAGGATGCATACGGTACTCAATGTACTGAAGATCCAAGGTGGG
>NZ_LKBY01000171.1:251-4659 GCF_002699915.1 Pseudomonas sp. ICMP 8385
CCCACCTCGATCTTCAGGGTTTGGAGGATTGCATTTCAGCTGCCACCGCAGGATGCATACGGTACTCAATGTACTGAAGATCCAAGGTGGGAGCTGGCTTGCCAGCGATAGCGGTGGGTCAGCCAGCATCCCTCCCAGCCATGCCGCCGCCATCGCAGCCTCGCAGCTCGACAGCTCCCACCTCGATCTTCAGGGTTTGGAGGATTGCATTTCACTGCCACCGCAGGATGCATACGGTACTCAATGTACTGAGGATCCAAGGTGGGAGCTGGCTTGCCTGCGATAGCGGCGGGTCAGCCAACATCAACTCCAGCAATGCCACCGCCATCGCAGCCTCGCTGGAGCTCGACAGCTCCACCTCGATCTTCAGGGTTTGGAGGATTGCATTTCAGCTGCCACATCTGATCCTCATTGCTGCAACTGCAGGGCCTCACGCTTGAAAAAACGCTTCTGCTCAAATGGAATCTCTTCGCGGTCGCCATAGGGCGCGCTGTACCAGCTGCCGTAGGTTGGGTTCGGCAGCAGGAACCAGCGTTGGCCGAACCAGCCCACATAGGGTTCGACCGCCCGGCGTTGGGCGGCCAGGGTGTTGTGTTCGGCCTGGACGAAATCCCCCAGGGAATCCCCGACCATCAACAACACCCGCGCCTGGCTGGCGACCCACTGGCGGCGGCAGTTTTTGCCGTAGCCGGCCTGTTCGCAATGGCCGGTCGGGGTGGCGGCCGCCAGTACCTGTTCGTTGCTGTCCACCGGGAAGCCGCGCAGGCGCAGGTTGGCGACGGTGGCCTGGACCTGGTTGTGCTCACGGTTGGTCAGGTAATACACCTTGATCCCGCGCTGCCGCGCCGCCTGCAAGAACGCCACGGCGCCGGGCAGGGCCTGGGCCTTGGCCTGGTCGACCCAGGTGTTCCAGCGGTCATAGGCGTAGACCTGATTATTGATGATGTCCCGCGCGTTGAGCGGCACATTGTCCAGCAGGGTTTCGTCGATATCGACAATCACTGCCGGCGGCAGGCCGCTCAGGTTGCGCGGGGCAAAGGGCAGGGCGTCCCAGCCCTGGGTGGCCAGGGCCACGTCGAGCTGGCGGGTGGCGTCGGCGAACACCTGGCGATAGATCAACTCGTGTTCGATGGAGGTCTGGGTCCACAGAACGGCATCCAGTTGGTCATTGGCCGGTGGGTGCTGTTGGCAGCCGGCCAGGAGTGAAGAGAACAGGCAGATGCTGGCGAAGGTGAGATTGCGCATAAAGGCTCGGCCTCAAGAGTGAAGGGGCGCTCAGGGCCAGCACATTAGCCTAATCGACCAGGTTTGTGCGTGACCTGCGTATGATCCGCGGCTTCCAACCGCAGACCTCTTCAAGGATTCGGCCCATGCGCCTGCGACAACCCCTGCTTGTTCTTTCCCCACGCTGGCTCGGCTTGGGGGCTGCCCTGACATTCAGCCACCTGGCCCAGGCCCAGGAGGCATTGCAGTTGGCGCCGCTGCAAGTCACCAGCCCTGAACTGAGTGAAGGCGAAGCGGCCCAGGCGCAACTCAAGCAGGTGCCTGGCGCCACCAACTACGTTGACATGGCAAGCGTCGAGCAGGGGCGGGTCAGCAGCAATGAAGATGTGCTCAAGTACCAGGCCGGTATCTACGCCAAGGCGGCGAATAACGAAGGGGTGAAAATCTCCATTCGCGGCTCGGGCATCAACCGTGGCCCCGGCAGCCACGCATCCGGTTTGTATGAAACCATCGACGGCCTGCCACTCACCGGCCCCGGCGGTACGCCTTATGAGCTCAAGGACCCGTTGTGGCTCAGCCGGGTCGAAGTGCTGCGCGGCGCCAACGGGTTTGACCGGGGGGCATTGGCCCTGGGCGGGGCGGTCAACTATGTGACCCACACCGGCTACGATGCCCCCAGGTTGCGTGTGCGTTACGGGGCTGGCAGCCACGGTTATGCCCAGCGGGAAATCAGCTCCGGGCAAGTGCTGGGCGATGCCGACTATTACATCAGCCTGACCGACACTGACGATGATGGCTTCCAGCAACAGAGCGCCGGCAGTGGCAAGGGCGTGGCGGCCAACTTCGGCTACCGGTTCAACCCGGACCTGGAAACCCGCTTCTATTTGCGTTACCGCGAAACCGCCAACGACAGCCCCGGCAAACTCACGCGCCAGCAGATCGAGCACAGCCCGCGCGCAGCCAACGCCCTCAACCTGGCACGCGACTCCAAGCGCTTGCAGCCGGGCTCTACCTGGATCGCCAACAAGACCACGCTGCAATTGGACGATAACTCCCGCGTTGAAGCGGGGCTGGTGTACCACGACTACCCCATGGACCTGCGCGAAGGCACCAACCGCCTCAAGGTGGCGTATACCGATATCAGCGGCACCTTGAACTACATCCGCCAGGACACGCTGCTGGGGCGCGCCAGCCAGACCACGGTCGGCCTGCGCACCACCCAGGGCCTGCCCAATAACGGTGTGTCGGAGTACGTGCGCGTGCCTGCCGGGACCACCGCCGGTTTCGCCCCGGGGACCAAGACCCGTGACTACAGTTACCTGGGGTCGGATACGGTGCTGCACATGAGCAACGACCTGGAACTGCTGCCCGACCTGTGGCTGACCACCGGCCTTGCGGCGATCTATACCCGCCGCGAAACCGAAGTCACCTACCCCGAAACCCATGCTCCCTTGAGCACTCATGACTGGGACTATGCCCCGCGCGTGGGCCTGCGCTATGACTTCAACCCGCAGTTGCAGGTGTATGGCAACCTGAGCCGCTCGGTGGAGCCGCCGCATGCCTGGTCGATGATCTGGGGTTCCAATAAGTTTTTTGCCAACGATGCTGATAATCCGGCATCGGGCTTGACCCGCGAAGGCGTGGAACTGCAAAACCAGACCGCCACCACCCTGGAAGTGGGGGGGCGCGGCGAAGCCTGGTTCGGCCAATGGGACCTGGCGGTGTACCACTCGCTGGTGCGTCATGAACTGCTCAGCGTCGAGACCCAGGCGGCAAGCTCCACGAGTTCGCAGGTGGTTGCCGAATCCAACGCCAGCCCGACTATCCACCAGGGCCTGGAACTGAGTCTCACCAGCGCGCTGTGGGACGCTGGCAATACCGGCCGCCTGGCCCTGCGCCAGGCCTATACCTTCAGTAACTTCCATTACCGCGATGACCCGCGATTTGGCGACAACACGCTGCCCGGCATCCCCAGGCACTACTACCAGGCGCAGTTGCGCTACAGCCATCCCAGTGGTTTTTTCAGCAGCCTCAATGGCGAGTATTCCTCGCGGGTGGCGGTGGACTATGCCAATTCCTACTATGCAGCGGCCTATGGCTTGTTGGGCGCGACCATCGGTTATGACGCACCGAAACAGGACTGGCAAGCCTGGGTCGACCTGCGCAACCTGACCCGCCAGCGCTACGCCAATACCGTGACCCCGGGGTATGACGACCATGGCCGCGATATGGCGCGCTCGACGCCGGGCGATGGCATGGGGGTGTATGCCGGGGTGTCCTGGAGCCTGCGTTAAGTCTATCCATCCCCATATGGCTTTTCATCATTGCCCTTGACGCTCTATCATCCGCCCCAGCACCTCCGGCCATGGAGACGCTCCATCAACTAAGGAAGTCGTAATGCACATTGGAAAAATGCTGGGGTTGGCCCTGATGATGTTGGCAGTGAGTGGCTGCGCCAGCTTCACCAAGGACGAAGTCGCGCCAGTCACCCTGCCATCGAAGGCGAGTTTCGCCAACAAGCCGAACGTCTATGTCGACTTTGATTTCTATCAAGGCGAACCGACCAACGCTGCCGCTGCCGAAGTCCCCCAGGCGCGGGATATGCTGCGTCCGCAACTGCAAAAGATCCTCACCGATTCCGGCCTGTTCGGCCGTGTGACCCTGGATGAGTTCCAGAAGCAGCCGGGCGACTACAGCCTGCGCCTGAAGGTCTACAACCATCCGCCAGGGGGCGGTCAGATGGTACTGGCCTTTATCAGCGGCTTTACCTTCACCATTATCCCGGCGTTGGGTACCGACCAGTACACCATGAGCCTGGAAGCCCTGGACCCCCAAGGCCAGGCGCTGAGCAAAGGCAGCAACCATGATGCGATCAACACCTGGTTGGGTATCTGGTTTATCCCGATGATGGCCTACACGCCAAAAGAAGCGGTGACCGACACCTTTACGCGCCAGGTCAATGCGTTGCTCAAGCAGATGGTCGAGAGCAACAACCTGAAGTACTCGGCACTGGATGGCGGTGTGCCGCGAGCCTGATTCCGGGCTGCAAAAAAAGGGAGCCGGCTGACCGGCTCCCTTTTTTTTACCTGTGTGTCCCGTCCTGAATAAGGTTTACACCTTCTGATCTGTTTTTCAGGAGGACGTAATGGAATCAGCAAAAAGGCGTAGTCAGCGCGACTACACG
>NZ_LKBY01000172.1:0-4453 GCF_002699915.1 Pseudomonas sp. ICMP 8385
CTGCATTACGGCGACACGTTCAAGCTTGAGCAGGTAGAACCAACTGGTGCGTAGGCCCTGGCTTCCTATTGCTCAACTTTTAAGGCGTCAGGGTAGAACCATGAGCAGATAAAAAGAGGATCAATGTGCACTGCCGTCGTTGATGTGAAGCGGGTTGGACCTACGTGGGGTATACCTGAAAATCGTATGGGGAATTCAGTCCCGGTTAGCGAACGAGGTCCTCACGTGCGTCTTTCATCAGGGTCCGAGCCATCAGCTCAATATGACCGTTTGTAGTACCGCAGTCCTTCACCTTCTTACGTCGATCCGGCACGCGCAGCAGTGCAGCAATACAGAACACAATCGCTATTGCGCTTGCGCTCAATGGGGAAGCCCTTGTAGTACGAAAATTTCCGTTTTCTCTATTCGCCCCCATTCGATGCGCTGCGCGCGATTCTCCTGAGCGCGGACTTCGTACCCGCACGAGGCGAAGTCCACACGGCCTCCGGATCGCCCTACCCACTTCCAGTCGCACCCACAGTAAAGATCGCCGGCTTCGCTGGTGTTGCGGTCGTAGTAGACCTTCTGGCGTAGCTCAACCTTGGCCTGCTCGAAGGTCGTAGGTGCGGAGGCAAGAGCGAAGTGAGACGTGGCCATCTGCATGGCCAAAAACATCATGAGGATCGATTTCACGGTCTTTTCCTTAAAACAAGGGTGATTCCAGGCTATTCAGGGGAAAAAAAACCCAAGCAAGGCTTGGGTTTGAGCGCTGCTCGCAGTAGCTACCGCAGCGGGGTAAGAAGCTCGCCAATGCGACGAACCCTGCGAAAGATAATTTGCGCGATCGATTCATGGCCCGTGGCAATGACACCAAACAACCCTGCCAGGAGAAGTGCCCAGAAGCTGTTGCGCTTCCAGTCGCTTGCCTCGGCCAAGGCACTCTGGCGATGCTGTTCGGCTCGATCAGAAAGAGACGGGCTTTCTGGGCCAAGCGCAGTTGCCTCGATGGCGTAGGCAATGCCGGCCGGCACGGAAAAGTCGCCCTTAATTTTTCCCTCTCGCAGATTTTTCGCTGTCAGAACAACCCACTTCGAGGAGCTGCCGCCGGCAACAGATGCTTGGGCTAGCACATACGCCCTGGCCACCTCGTCCAGATCCTCTCTGGAGCTGAGCAGACGCTGAAGCGTCGGTAGGTTCTTAGACTCAACCGCGGAATAAAACTCGCTGGGCTTGCTTGCCGTGCTTGCCGTGCCCGGATCTAGTATCCCCAGAAACGCTCCCATGATGTGCGGCATCATGCCGACCATGACGGCGGGAACGATGTTGAACAAGCGTCCGGTAATAACCGCAAGGCCTACACCCGCAATCATTGCAACCGCGCTGATCATTTTGAGAGCTGTGCTATTGAGGATCGAGTCGACGGCTGATTCGACCCCCATCAACCCGCCAATACCGCCGCCCTCGTGGCCCGATGCTTGGAAGGCCTTGGCGATCGCATCAGGAACCAGGATCTGGTCAATAGCCGTTGTTGGCTCTGCGGCGATACCCAGCGCGTAAAATACGCCCCCGAATACCGCCAAACCCAGGGCGGTACCACCGTAGATGAGCGTGCCTTTGCGTAGCTTCTTCGCCCGCGAGATCAGTTCCTGGAGGGGCGCGTCAAAAGGCGTCGGCGCTTTTGCCGGCAAAGCTGGTTCGGGTTGGGCTCGATGTGTCTTCTGCGCTGTCGGCTCTGCTTTCGCTTCGTTTGAGGCTTGTTCGTGCTTGGCGGTGACATGTACCGTTTGCCCAACCGGCTGCCGTAATAGCTTCAGATCCTGACCGAGCACACGCTGTGTCTTGCCTGCAACGAGACCACGAGATATTTCCTTTCTACGAGCACCGTAATTAGCGAGGAGCTTGTCGAGCTCTGCATCAGGAACGTCCTTCGCGGCGACTTTTCCATCAACAAGCAGCGTGTACAACTGCGGGTCAACCTCTGGAGTCTGCCTGGACAGTTCCAGCTCTTGACCGAGAACGCGCTCGGTCTGGCCAGCCATCAGCCTATTCAAGGTACTGTCCTCCACGACGCCATAGTCATTCAAGAGACTCGATAGCTGCGCTAAGGGAATGTTTTCCTTCGAAACGAGGCCGTCGACCCGCAACCGGAAAAGTTGGACTGGTTCGGTCATCAGTGAAGCTCCTTCACTTCATCAGTCCTGCCCAGGCGCTTCTGGAGATCGAGACGCATGCCCTGGATCTCTTTCTCTGCGGCCTTGCGTTGAGCTACGCCCTCACGCTGGATTTTGATTACGTCTTCGACGGTCTGGATCAGCGTGGCCTGGACCTTCTGCAAGGTGTCCACGTCGATTACCAACCGCTGGTTAGCTTTGGCCGTCTCTACGGAGTTGCGGTGCAGCAGCTCGGCGTTGCGTTTGAGGAGATCGTTGGTGGTGTCGTCGATTTTGGTGGCCAGCTGGACGGCGTTCCGCTGCTCGTTCAGCGTCAAAGCCAGCATGAATTGGCGCTTCCAAGCCGGCACAGTGATTTCCCGGATGGTGTGGAACTTGTCCACCAGCATCTGGTTATTCGCTTGAATCATCCGAATCGTCGGGAGGCTCTGCATCGCGGACTGCTGGAGCGCCGTGAGGTCGCCAATACGCTTGTCGAGGTTGGAGATCAGTGCATCCAGATCCGCAACTTGCTGCAAGCGGGCCGGGTCGTTCCCGATGTTCGCCCGAAGCTGAGAAACCTGCATCTGTAGCTCCGCAAGGCGCTGCTTACCGGCGGCAATGTGGATGCCAAGCAGGCGATGCTCCTCGCGTACCGCAACGAACATGGACTCGAGGCCGGTATTCCGAGCAGAAATGCCCGCTTGTGTTTGGTCGACTTCAGCAACGAGCTTTTCAATTTGCTCTCGCGTGGTGTCGAACTGACCCATGACGGACTTGCCGCGCAGGGTTACTTTGTCAATCAGCGGGCCGATGACAGGGATGCGCGAACGGCGATTGGAAAGCGCGCTGACATTGAGCGACTGCGCGACGGCAACCACCTCGCTCAGCTTTGCGCCGGCATCGTCCAGGTCGCTGTTACGAACCTGGTCGAGCAAGCTGTCGGCGTAGGAGGACGTGTGTTCTGCCACTTCCCTGCCGAACTGAGAAACCGAGAGCGGGTTTTCTGCCTGGATCAGTGCCGCTACAGCCTTGATCTGGGGGATGTCCTGTTCCTGGAGACCGAGAGCCTGAAGCCCAGCTGGGGTAAGCTCGGTGTTGGTAGTGGCGAGATCTGTCACGGTAATTTCCTGCTGCATGTTTTGCTCCTCAGTGCTTCACGCCATTCAGGCTTTCAGACAGGCTGGCCATCAGCGCCTGATGCGCCTTGCTGGCAGCCTCGACCATCGCCGGGCTCATGTGTTTGGTGGTGATCAGGGTAAGGGTGTGTTGCCGCCATACTGGAACCAGTACGGTGACTGTCTCTCGGAAGCGATCGAGCATGTCGAGGGCTTGGGCGCGGCTCAGCTTCATCTGGCTAACGCTCAGTTCGTGTGAGGCCAGAAGTGTTGCCAAGTTGGCGAGCTTTCGCGCCAGCCGCTCTCGCGGCCGATCAAACTCGATCTCCCCCTCCGCTACCGTCCCGATGAGAGGGTTCTCTTCGAGGAATTCGCGCCCGGCCTGGATGAACACTTTCAGTGCTTCCGCCTCTTCGGCGTGGGCAACGATCATTCTGCTGATGGCACTGACCGTATCGCGTACACCTTGGGCGTGTCCTTCAGCTTCGGCCAGTAGCTGTTCCAGTGTTGACCGGGCGACTTGATAGCGAACCTGCTTTTCCACGGCTCCGCCCAGAACCTTCTCGAACCAGGTCGGCTTCCGGGTAATCTGCTCCGGCGAGGCGTCGGCCATTTTCGAGAGGATTTCTGCGATTTTGGCCGCAAGCGCTGCCGCCGACCCGCTCTCCATGAGATCTGATAGTTGATCGATTTTGGCAGAGCTATCCGCTACGCCCCCGTACTCGCCGAGGCGAGCCGGGAAAGCAAACAACTCAGGGAGTACCTGCTGTTTGAGGTGGTCGATGTTGACCACTGAATGAGTCATGGCGGAAAATTTCTCCTTGGATTTGTTGGAGATCGTACCTGCCGTATTCCTTGGCGGGTTGTTATTTCAGACGCTTTTACCGACTGAAAGCGCAGCTCGAAGTCGTTGTATCGCGATCTCGAATTGACATCCTCCCCGGCCTAAGCGCCGGGGATTCCCTCTACAGGACGCTCATGTCCGAGCGCGAGAATGTTCCTGGCCGCGTTCTCGTCGCGGTCGTGAGTGACACCGCACTCACAGATCCATTCCCTTATTCCAAGCCCTGCGATACCTCTCGGCCTGCTGTCGGGCAATGCACCGCAACAGCTACATGTAACGGCTTGCAAACGAAAACGTCCCGACCTGCAATCAATACGATTTTCGACCGGAATTAACTGCGACTGACCGGCCCGGCAAACCAG
>NZ_LKBY01000173.1:0-3627 GCF_002699915.1 Pseudomonas sp. ICMP 8385
CCTGCGTCGCTGCGCTCCGACTGCCTGGCCGGATGAGCGTGGAACGGGTGGCCGGATGTTGGTGGACTGGGTGGCCGGATGGCGTGGAATGCGCACCTTACCGAGCAAATGCTCGAGGTGCTACGGCAGCAGGTCGGAAAGCATGACAAATGGATATTTCTCAACTCCTGGCGAACAGGCCCTATTCCCGGCAATGCCATGGCAAGGGTGCTCGATCAGCTCCAGGTCGATGGCGTCGTACCGCATGGGTTCAGATCTACTTTTCGGACGTGGGCCGCGGAAGAAACCGATCACCAGCGAGAGGTTTGCGAAATGGCTCTCGCGCATACCCTCAACAGTAAGGTTGAAGCAGCATATAACCGAGGTGACTTGCTAGATAAGCGTCGCGCCCTGATGAAGGATTGGGGGGACTTTCTTGTCGCCAACGCTCCCCAGGTGAAAGGTGAGGTATCGGATCTGGTTTCGGAGCTTGCCCCTGATGCTGGGTCGGACCTGGCCAAGGTGCAGCCGGCCGCTTGACCACCGAGGTGAGGGCGCTCAGCCAGAAGCGCCCGAATAACAACCAATTTTGCCTGAACTGTGCCCCCCTCCCTCGCAGTTCCTATATTTCATAGGTGAGATCAGAATGGAAGTTTCTGCTCCACCACCATAGCTGTGGCGTTGTACTTCCTGCCGATCCGGAATGTGTCCCCCATAGTCGTGATAGTACGACCACGAAGATCGGTCGCTTTCTTGTCCTCAGCCAGGAAGCGCATGGCATCGGCAATCCGGTGCGCGAGCTTGCCGATCGCCTGGTTGTATCGGTCAGCACTACGACCGATCTCCAGGGCAGCATCCAAGGTTGCACCATGCAACAGGGCGTCGGCCACCCACTCACCGACCTCTTTAGCCGTGTCGTGATCGTTCTTGCGGTCTGCGACCTTACCGAGCAGATAGAACAGAAAATCGTCGTCACGGTTCGCCGCCCACCCGTTGATGAAGTGGCACTCCATCTGGAACACGTCGAACAACGAGTAGAGGGTGCCATCCGACAGCATGGACAGTTCTGGGTAGAGAGCTCGCAGCTGCGGGAATTCTTCCTCCCCGTACTCCGGCACCTCCTCCGTCGGGTCGTTCAGCGTTTCCAGGCGCAGGCCGGCAGCCTGGGCCCAGACCTCTGCAGCTCGTTCTTGAGCATGCTTGGCGGCATGAGCGATATCACCACGCCACTTCGCTTCAGCTTCCTTCACGGCGTTGAACATCACCTCCGAGACTGGCTCAAAGCCCGCCTCGAACTCGACGTTACCCAGCGCCGTGTAGACCCAGCCTTCAGCCGCCGGCCCTTCGGGGATTTCAGGCCGGGCCGGCAGCAGCGCCAGATCCAGGGGATCGCGCAGCGTCATCGGCTGCCCGCGATAGGTGAAGTCACCACTACCAGGGAGAACACCACCCACCAGGAGGTTGGCGAACGCGGCTTTCACGTCGCCCTCCTCCTGGAAATCCCCCGGCAGTCGAGCATTGAAGGGGCGGTGCAGGATTAAGCGGCCAGTCGCCCGAGATTCAAGGGTGGCTGTGTCCATCGCCGCAAGAGTTTCCGTTTGGTAGGGAACCGGCACTACTCCCCAGGCCTCGACGGCTTCCTTGGCAGAAACAGTTGCTTCGGCAATCAAGCTGAGAGCCAGTTCTTCGACCGTTAAGCTGCGGGCCATCTCTTGCAGCTGTGCATGCGGCTGCTCCTTCTGGCGCTCTTTCACCAGGTGCACCAGCTTGTCGAAGACGAATACCTTCCCGTCATTGACCAGGTAGGTTGCATTCGGGACGCCAGACACGTTTCGCAATTCTTCCTTCAGCGTGTCATTCAGGCCCCCGAAAAAGTTGCTGTACTCGTCCACGACCAGCATCCGCGGCCGTTCAGTTTTAACGTTTTTGTCGTTAGACATGACTCATTTCCTTTCCAGTGCCTCAATGGGCATAAACGGCGACCAGTCACTCGCCGAGCAACAATTCATTCGCTGGCTTGGCCGAAAGAGGTGCCTCGAATATTGTTGGCCTCGTCACAGATCCGGGCCACCTCCAGCATCGCTTTCAGCGCTCGCTCCTCCGTCTCCCTCGTGGCGAATGCAATCATGAACCCATGCAGCAGACCGGCGAGCATTGCCCCACTGTCCGCAACGTTACGGTTCCCTGCCACGGCGGAAAATTGCTCCAGGAGGGGAGCAGGTGCCTTCAGAAGAAATTCCTGGCCGAGGGATTTTCCGATACTTGCCGCATGGACACACTGGTGAGCCAGGGCTTCTTCAGGCGACATCGGTGTACCGTCATAATGCTCGAAAGACGCCTTCACATGGTTGCGACCGTGCATGCCGGCGGCGATGCTTTCAGCTCCCTGACGGATCTTCTCAACTGCAATACTGGCTATGCTGAAGTCTGTTTGCGCTTCATCCATAACCGCGGCCAACAGGCGTTCATCGACGTTTTCAGTGCTATCCATTTGATCCTCCGTTGATAGTTATTTACCTCCATTTCAAGTTCTCATTCAATTGAAAAAACCCAAGCTCCCGGTGGCCAAACCGAGCTCACAAAAAAGGCCGGGATCACCGGCCTTTTATTCTGGAAGATCAGCGGAAGCGCAAACTCACTGGGTTCGCCATGTCTCGACTACATCAGCGCCATGCTCTTGCTTCCACTCCTTGAGCGTCTTGTGGTTGCCGCCCTTGGTCTCAACGAGCTCACCCGTGTTGGGGTTGCGGTAGATCTTGACTGCTCGTTGCGCACGAGGTTTGCCAGGCTGATGGGTAATCTGCTTTCGATAGTCCGGGTCAAGAATCGCGATGATGTCACGCAGGCTCTTGCCATACTCAGACATCAAGGCCCGCAGCTTTTCCTCGAACTCCATCTCTTTCAAAAGGGCTTCATTTCCGCTCAGCTTCTCCAGGCGGTCCTGAAGCTCCTTGATGGCTTCCTCTGTGGCTCGGTACTCGGTGATGAGGGACATCTTGTCTCCTTGGTTTTGGTTTCATGGCCCTGAGCCGTGACGGGGCGCGCCAGGCTTGCTAGGGCTGCTGGTTAGATCATGCCTGCCGATGCAAGGAATGCATAGCCTGCAAGGTATCCGGCGCAAGGCCAGAAGGCGTAAAACTGAATGTTGGCGAACAGTTTCTTGTTCATGGCGTCCAGGAGGGCTAAGCCTCCTCCTCCAAACGGTTGATTTCGGCAATTACGCCCTGCATGTTTTCGATCGCAATTTCGGCGGCTTTCCGGGCCTTGCCGAACAGTGATTCCTTTCCTTCAAGCAGGGAGTCGAGGCGGTTGTTCTCGCGCCGGAGCTGCTTAGCAATGGCATCAAAGTCTTCACCCTCGGAAGGTTTCTTGCCCTGGAGCTTGAGTTCCATGGCTTCGGACTGCTTTAACATCAGATCGCGAACAACGGTACGCTGAGTCGCGCTTTGCTCGTCGAAGCCATTGATGCTTTCGAAAACCTTCACGGCTGCTTTCACACTGGACAAGGCTTTGGTGCCTACTTCGGACTTCCCTGCCTTGGTTTGAGTGGCTGCCTGTTGAGTGTTCACGCCAGGTGCAACATTGCTGCTCGAGGGAGCGCTGTTACCTCCAGCCTGGCCGCCGCCGGCCTCGGCTGTCTTCTCTTCG
>NZ_LKBY01000174.1:0-3466 GCF_002699915.1 Pseudomonas sp. ICMP 8385
GCTGCTGTCGAGGGACTGGTCGACGATCTGCTGGTACCAGACCTTCTCCTGCTCACTCGGCTCGGCGCTATTGCGCGGAATCCGCCGTGGCGGCGCCTCGGTGCCACCCGGTGCGGTGGCGTTGACGCGGATGCCGCGCTCGGCGGTTTCAAAGGCCAGACAGGCGGTCAGGGCGTTGACGCCACCCTTCGCCGCGCCGTAAGGCACGCGATGGATCCCGCGCGTGGCAACGGAGGAAACATTTACGATGGCGCCACTGCCCTGCTCGAGCATTAGCGGCAGCGCGGCGTGGCAGCACCATAGGGTAGGGAACAGTGAACGCCGCACTTCGGCCTCGATCTCGTGTTCCTGGTAATGCTCGAATGGCTTAGCCCAAATGGTGCCGCCAACGTTGTTGATCAGAATGTCCAGACGCACTTCGGCCTCGATCTCGTGTTCCTGGTAATGCTCGAATGGCTTAGCCCAAATGGTGCCGCCAACGTTGTTGATCAGAATGTCCAGCCGACCGAAGCGCTCGAGCGCCGCCGCCATCACCCGTTGGCACTCGGCGAACTGCTCAAGGTCGGCGGTCAGGGTCAGCACCTCAGCGACTCCGACCAGTTCGTCGGCCAGCTCATGTATTAGCTCGGAACGGTCGACCAGCAGCAGCCGACCGCCTTCGGCCGCCATCCGTTCGGCCACACGGCGACCGATGCCCTGGGCAGCGCCGGTGATAACGGCAGTCTTGTCCTGGAAACGTTTGTTCATGAACCACCTCGGTTGTGTAGCCCAGATGCAATTTTGGGAAAGTTCGCAGGACGGCGACCGATGCCCTGGGCAGCGCCGGTGATAACGGCAGTCTTGTCCTGGAAACGTTTGTTCATGAACCACCTCGGTTGTGTAGCCCAGATGCAATTTTGGGAAAGTTCGCAGGGAACCTGGGGCCTACTGAACGAATAAAACAGGCCCGCTCACCTAGTAAGCGGACCAAAGGAGCCTCTAGGCGCTGGCGGCGAACTTCTCATAATAGAAATTGGCCGGCTGGATGCCCTGTGCGCGAATGTACTGACTGACCGCCTCGACCATCGGTGGCGGACCGCAAAGGTAGACATCTACCTCACCGCCGTTGAGGTGTTTGGGCTCGATGTACTGGGTCACATAGCCCTTTTGCGGATAGGCGCTGTCTGGGCTGGCGACGCAGGCGGTGTAGCTGAAGTTGGGAATGCGCGCGGCGAATGCCTCTAGCTTGTCCATTTCAACCAGATCGTAGTCATGGGTGACGCCGTAGATCAGATGGAGCGGGTGCTCGCTGCCCTGCTCGGCGATCTTCTCCAGCATCGCGGTGAACGGTGCTAGGCCGGTACCGCCCGCCAGCAACAGCAGCGGCCGCTTGATCTCGCGCAGATAGAACGCGCCCAGCGGACCAGCCAGACTGACGCTATCGCCGACCTTGGCGAGGCTGGTCAGGAAGCTGCTCATCAGCCCGCCCGGCACGTTGCGGATCAGGAAGCTGACCTCACCATCCTTTTGCAGCGAGCTGAAGGAATAGGCGCGGGTCTGGTCGCTGCCCGGCACTTGCAGATTGACGTACTGGCCCGGCAGGAACGCCAACTGGTTCAGCGATGCGCTTTTGATAGACAGTGAGATGGTGCTCTCGGACAGCTGACGCACGTTGCTGATCGCTGCCTGATAGCTGGCCTGCTGGGTCTTGCAGACGTCCGATGCGGCCGGAACGCGAATCACGCAGTCGCTTTCGGCGCGCATCTGGCAGGTCAGCACGTAGCCCTGCTCGGCTTCGGCTTCGCTAAGTGCATCCTCGATGTACTCCTCGCCGAGGCCGTAGCGGCCGCTCTCGGCGAAGCATTTGCAGGCGCCGCATGCACCGTCTCGGCAGTCCAGGGGTAAATTGATGCCTTGGCGGTAGGCTGCATCAGCAACAGTCTCGCCAGCATTAGCATCGATGAAACGAGTGACGCCGTCTTCGAAGTTCAGTGCAACCTTGTGTGTCATGGCGGCACCTCAGACGTGGTATACATCGATAACTTGGCGGATGTAGTCGTTCTTCAGCACGACCTTCTTGGCCTTAATTAGCGGGGTCTCGCCACATGTGTCGAGGGTGCAGAAGTTAGTGCCAAAGAAGTGGTCCACCGTGTTGTACCGATAACTCATGGTGTGCCAGTTGTAGCGCAGCTTACAGAAGCCGCCGGACTGCTCGAGCAGCTCCAGATTGCTGATGTTGTGGCTGGTTCGGGTGTCCGGAATGGTGGCACTGGAGCGCTCGGTCTTGATGCGGAACACCCGATCCTCTAGGCCACCGCGATTGCCGTACCAAATCAGCGAGATCTGGCTCTGCGGGTCTTCGGTCAATTGGTCGCGGTCGTCCCAGGCCGGCATCCAGAAAGTGGCGTCCGGCGCGTACATTTCCAGCCAGCTATCCCACTGCTTGTCGTCGAGGTGGCGTGCTTCGCGGTAAAGGAAATCGCGCACGGCTTCGTAGGAGATAGTCATTTACGCGCCCTCCGCGTGGATCAGCCGATCCTGTTCTGCCTTGACGGCCTTGATCATCTGCTGTTGCCAGTACTTGTGCTGCATGACGAACAGGCCTTCGTCTTCCGAGCGGACACCGCTCAGCTTCGGATGCAGATCGATCTCCTTCGCGCCCTCGTCCGGCCCCTCGATCCAGTGTTTGGCGCCACGGGACATGTCGTTCATCCCCCCGCCGGCGAAGCCGTCCTGGCAGGCGCGGAATTCCTCCAGGTCGTCCGGGGTGGCCATGCCGCTGACATTGAAGAAGTCCTCGTACTGACGGACACGGCGGGCACGTGCCTCGGCGCTTTCGCCTTTCGGCGCGATGCAGTAGATGGTGATTTCGGTTCTATCCACCGACAGCGGACGGGTGATACGCAACTGCGAGCCGAACTGGTCCATCAGGTAGAGGTTCGGGTAGAGGCAGAGGTTGCGGGAGACGCCGATCATCCAATCGGCACGGGCTTCACCAAACTCGCTGGCTAAGCGATCTCGCTCGGCGAACAGCGGGCGGTTTTTCGGGTCACCCCAGCGTGCCCAGACCATCTGGTGGCCATTTTCAAAGGAGTAGAAACCGCCGCCATCCCCGCCCCAGCTACTGGCGCTCATGGCGCGAATATCATCGCCCGCTTCTCTCAGCTTGCGCTGCTGCTGGGTGGCGGCGTAGTTCCAGTGAACAGTACTGACATGGTAGCCGTCGGCACCGTTCTCGACCTGCACTTTCCAGTTGCCTTCGTAAACATAGGTACTGGAACCGCGCAGCACTTCCAGACCTTCGGGCGACTGGTCGACGACCATGTCGATGACCTTCCTCGACTCGCCGAGGAACTCTTCCAACGGGGCGACGTCCTCGCGCAGGCTGCCGAATAGAAATCCGCGGTAGGAAGCAAAGCGCGCAACTTTCTTCAGGTCGTGCGAGCCGTCACAGTCGAAGCTGTCCGGATAGCCGGCGCCCTTGGGG
>NZ_LKBY01000175.1:0-3418 GCF_002699915.1 Pseudomonas sp. ICMP 8385
GCAGGGCTGAGCAATGAGACTCAGAGTTGCGACATGTACTCAATTGTTAACCTTTGATAGTGAGTACACGGTCTCGTGTCGCACCATGCCGTGGATTTTACCAAAGCAGCGCGACTGCTTCAGCTAAAAGGCAATATTTAAAGCAATGTAATTGCGCCGCCCGTACCCACTCGTTGCCAAGGTAATCCAAGTACCAGTACTTGGAGTTGCTCGGGGTCGAGTTCAACCTCAGTCCCACGATGGATGCCCGGCCAATGGAACTTGCCCTGGTTCAAACGGCGCGCCGCCAGCCAGATACCGACGCCGTCGTGCACCAGGACTTTCATCCGGTTGGCCCGCCGGTTGGCAAAGAGGTAAGCGCAGTGCGGCTTCGCCGCACCGAACACCGCAACTACTCGGGCCAGTGCCGTTTCAGTGCCGGCGCGCATGTCCATGGGTTCGGTGGCAAGCCAGATGGCATCAACGCGAATCATTGAGCCAGACCACGAATGAAACACGCGCAGCCGTCCGGATCCGAGACTGGCCATTTTACGGTGATGGACTTATCACCCAGAGGCAGCGAGATGATCACCATCTCTTCAGTTGCACGCCTTGGCGCCGGTTTTACCGGAACGAAGGCAGGCAAGGCTGCGACGGGTTGATCCCGATAAATCGGTAGCCACTTGCGGATCACGTTGGCGTTGATGCCGTGATGGATAGCTACGCTGGAAATTGTCGCTCCGGGTTGCAGGCATTCCTGAACGACTTGGGCTTTGAATGGTTTGGGGTAAGAGCTTCGTTGGCGCATGGAAATCCCGGCGATAAGGGCGATCGCGTCCGCTTAAAAATACGCGGACACCATCGCCCTTAATGCTGGGATTTTGAAGGTGTGTTGTATGCGTCCGGGCATCCCGCCTTGCGCAACTAAACCGGTTGCCATCTATGCGGCAGCAGCTCCGCAATCTCACTCGCCCGCTGCGTCGGCAGGCGAGTATGCGTCCGGGCATCCCGCCTTGCGCAACTAAACCGGTTGCCATCTATGCGGCAGCAGCTCCGCAATCTCACTCGCCCGCTGCGTCGGCAGGCGCGTGAGGACGTCCTTCAAATAAGCATACGGATCATGCCCATTGAGCCGCGCCGACTGGATCAAGCTCATGATCGCCGCAGCCCGTTTGCCGCTGCGCAGTGAACCTGCAAAGAGCCAGTTCTTGCGACCCAACGCCCATGGCCGGATCTGGTTCTCGCACCAGTTATTGTCGATGGGTACGGCCCCGTCATCGAGATAGCGCGACAGCGCCGTCCAGCGTTTCAGGCTGTAATCCAGTGCTTTGCTGATAGCCGAGCCATCGTGCACAAGTAGGCGCTGGGCGATCATCCAGGCATGCAGTGCACCCATCACCGGCACAGCTTTTTCCTGCCGTATTCGGTGGCGAAAATCCGGTTCAAGGTCGCGGATCTCACTTTCGATTTCGTAAAGTAACTGGATGTAGCGCAAGGCCTGCTCGGCGAGCTGGCTCTTGTTGGTGGCGTGTAGCTCGAAGAACTTGCGTCTTGCATGGGCCATGCAACCGATTTCGGTTACGCCGAGTTCAAAGCTGGCCTTGTAGCCACCGAAATCATCACAGACCAGCTTGCCCTTCCAGTCTTGCAGAAAGTTACGAGCATGCTCACCGGCGCGGCTGGGGCTGAAGTCGTAGACGACAGCCGCTGTTTCGCAGAGTTGGCTGGTGGCGTAGGCCCAGACATAGGAACGATGAGTTTTTTTCGAGCCCGGCATTAGCATCTGCACGGGTGTTTCATCGGCGTGAATGACCTGCTGCCCGAGCACTACATCGCGCAGCGCATCCACCAGAGGCTGTAACTGCACGCCAGTAACGCCAACCCATTGGGCCAAGGTTGAGCGTGGGATGGCCAAACCGGCTCGACCAAAAATCGACTCCTGGCGATAGAGCGGCAAATGGTCGGCGAACTTGGCGATCATCACATGGGCTAGCAGCCCGGCGGTGGGGATGCCCTTGTCGATGACCTGCGCCGGAACCGGCGCCTGGATCAGCGTTTCGCAGTCATCACAAACCCACTTGCCGCGAATGTGACGCTCCACGGTAAACACGCCGGGCGTGTAGTCCAGTTTCTCGCTGACGTCTTCACCGATACGCTTGAGGGCGCAGCCGCATGGGCAGTGAGTGTTGTCCGGTTCGTGATGGATCAGGGTGCGTGGAAACTCCGGCGGCAACGCAGCGCGCTTGGGCTTTTGCTTTGCCTCGGTTGGAGTTGGAGCTGTTTGCAAGGCCTGAAGCTCAGCCTCAATCGCCGCGATATCGGTATCGATCAAGTCATCGAGCAAGCTGGCCTGCTCCGGACTCAACTGCTCGCTACGCTTGGCAAATTTGAAGCGCTTGAGCTGCGCGATCTCGTGGCTCAACTTTTCGATCACCGTTTGACCATGATGGATCCTCTTACCCATGGTCTCGACGGTCTTGCCCATTGTTTCGACTTGTTGGTCCAGCGTCTCGACACGCTGCATCAACTGCGCTGCCAGAGCGCGCAGTTGTTCAGGGGTCAGGTGATTGAGATCAGGGAGCGAAGTCATGCCGCCGATTTTGCCAGAACAGGTCAAAACCAACGATAGGCTGATCGGACAATTGCACAGCCAGATGGGGCATGGCAGAAGTTATACGATGGAAATCGCGTTGCCTGGCCCGACCCTTTGCCAAGGCAAACCTAGCACCAGAGCATGCAGTTGCTCGGAGCCCAATTCTATCTGCGAACCGTGCCGGGAACCCGGCCAGAAGAACTTGCCCTGATGCAGCCTGCGCGCCGCCAGCCAGATGCCCAGCCCGTCGTGCACCAGCACTTTCATGCGATTGGCACGGCGGTTGGCAAACAGATAAGCACAGTGCGGCTGCGCCGCACCGAACACTGCTACCACCCGAGCCATCGCAGTGTCGGTGCCGGCGCGCATGTCCATGGGCTCGGTGGCGAGCCAGATGGTGTCGATGCGGATCATCGCAACAGGTCTCGCAGAAAGGTGGCGCAGGCGGCAGCACTTTCGGTCGGCCAGTTCACTTTGACGGTGCCACGCGGGTGCTGGATTTCAACGCAGATGTTCGATGATGCAGCTTGCGAATTTCCTCCGGCTAGCTGCAAGGGTAGCGGAACGAAAGCAGGTTGCAGCGCCATGGCTTTCTGCGTTTGCACTCGAATCCATTTGTGGACGAGGTTCGCGTTAAGGCTGTGGCTGAGTGCGACGCTGGCAATCGAAGCGCCGGGCTGGGCACACTCTTGAATGAGCTGGGCCTTGAAGGATTTGGAGTAGGAACGGCGTTGTGGCTGCATGGAAAGACCCGCTTAAAAGGCTAGAAATGGTGTCCACTTAAATTAGGTGGACACCATCGCCTTTGGCGTCGGGGTCAGGAAGGTGTGTTGGCCGGACGCATAC
>NZ_LKBY01000176.1:0-3361 GCF_002699915.1 Pseudomonas sp. ICMP 8385
CTCGGCGTCGGCGAAGGTCATCTGCTTCATCGGGAAACTCGGTGGGTGGGGTCGCGGTATTTTGCCAAATCAGAAAGTCTTTTTCAGAGTTTCCCTTACCATTGGTAAAGCGATCAACATTGAACCCTGCCTCAGCAAGACCTTGCTGCAAATAAATGCCTATTTTGGGTTCGTCTTCCGCAACCAGAAGTCTCATGGGGGTGGCTCTCGAATGATTGTGATGATGAGTCTGCAAGGAAATGCTTCTGCCAACCAGCAACTGACAGAAAAGTAATATTGGCTTCAGGTAGATGTCAGCGAGTGCTGTCTAGGGTTCGAGCATGAGTACTCCCTAGTACTCGACCGACGCCGCCGCATGAAACCTTGTGGGAGCCGGAAAACAGATCAAAAAGGAGCTTCCTCATGAATCATCTAAAAATCCTTTTCTTTGTGGGTTCGATACTCATCTCAGCGTCTGCTTTGGCTGAAGGTGGCGCAGATCGGATTGCGGAGCGTATGGAAAGCCTACGCGACAAAGCAGAAGCGACCTTGGTACAAGCTGAAAAAGCCCCAGAGGGAGAGCGCCATGTACACATGGCCGAGCATATGAAACTGCTGGGCGAGATCATGAACCAACTCCATCAGGATCACCCAAAAGCATCAATGTCGCCTCAGGAACATCTTTCCTGGATGGAAAAGCACGACGCTATGGTTGATGACGTTTTGAACCAAATGCAGCGCGAACACAAACTGATGCTTTCTGAGAGCCATCAGTAACCGGGTACCTCCGATGGGCTGTTTGATCCGCTCGGTTGGTACGGCGTCATAAGCGCGCCGCACTACTCTTGGAAACTGACAGAAATGTAGTGTTCACGTCAGTTAGCTGGCAGCTCTATCCGTTTAGCATAGCTAGTGTTTTCCATTTGCTCTTGAGGTCATCATGAAAGCTAAGCTCGTTACCCCAGTTATTGCGGCGATCACCTTATTCCTCGGTGCGACGGCCATGGCAGACGTAGGTCATGGCAAAGAGGACATCGGCCAGCCTGGCGTCGCTTCTGCGGTGACCCGTACGGTAGATGTGGAGATGGGTGATATTTTCTTCATGCCTAAAAACATCGATGTGAAGCCTGGTGAGACTATTCGTTTTGTCCTTCGTAATAAGGGCGCACTGCTGCACGAATTCAATATCGGCCAAGCCGCCGCTCATGCGGCGCACCAAAAAGAAATGGCGAGCATGTTCCAGAATGGAACGCTTACACCCACCGGGTCAGGGAAAATGACGGGCAGCATGGGTCACAGCATGGGAGGGATGAAGATGGTTGGAATGGAACACAACGACCCGAACAGCATGCTGATCGAGCCCGGAGCAACAAAGGAATTGATCTGGACCTTCAACAATACAACTGGACTTCAATTTGCCTGCAACGTACCAGGTCATTACCAGTCTGGGATGGTCGGTCAATTTGACCTGAAGTGAGCCCGAACTGACCGCTAAACCCGCGTCTCCTCAAGAGTTGGCTACGCTCTGAGGCAGACATCAGAGCAACTCGCTCAAACACTGGGGTCTAGATCATGAATAACCATCAGCATCCGGCTGGAAGCATCACCACCCCATTTTGGACGCGCAAAACAGGCGTTGTACTGATTATGTTCATTGTGATCGGCGCCTTCTACGTGGTGCGGGAGCATTTCAGCCACGTCTATACATACTTGCCCTATCTCATTCTGTTGATCTGTCCATTGATGCATTTTTTTGGGCATGGACATGGCGCACATGACCATGGCAATCAGGCGCAAGCCAACAAGGAAGAGAAATAGCTATGCCCAATAAACCGAGCCACCACGATCACGGTCCTACCCACGCAGCTTCGCCCCCTGACGCTGATCTACGTGACCCGGTGTGCGGCATGACGATTACGCCTCCAAGTAAATTTGGCGAGTCTTATCAGGGACAGATTTATCAGTTTTGCAGCCAGAAATGCCAAGAGAAATTTCGGGCAGCTCCAGAGCACTACAGTGGTATTCATCCCAGCACTGAACCCAGCATCGCGGCTACAGAACCCGCGCTCCAAGTAGCCACTGAATTTACCTGCCCGATGCACCCGGAAGTAAAACAGCCAGGGCCCGGCAATTGCCCAAAATGTGGCATGACATTAGAACCTGTCATTCCGGCGCTAGATGACGATGACAAAACCGAGCTCCGTGATTTCGCGCGCCGCTTTTGGTGGTCTCTGCCTTTAACCGTGATAGTGACCGTTCTAGCCATGGCGGGCCATTCATTACAACTCTTCCATGGTTCGGTTCAAAACTGGATCGAGTTTGCTCTTGCGACACCGGTTACCTTATGGGCAGGGTGGCCCTTTTTTGTAAGGGGCATAGCATCTGTTAGAAATCGCAGTCCAAATATGTGGACTCTGATAGGTTTGGGTACTTCCGCAGCTTATCTTTACAGCGTCGCAGCAACCCTCTTTCCCCAAAGTTTTCCCACCACCTTCATGCAAGATGGACGCATCGGCGTTTACTTCGAAGCCGCTGCGGTCATCATCTCGCTCACCTTGCTTGGGCAGATTCTTGAGCTAAAAGCACGGTCACAAACCTCCGCAGCAATTAAGTCCCTTCTAGGCCTATCTCCCAAAACTGCACGCAAGATCAACGCCGATGGTCAGGAGGAAGACATTCCTCTTACCCATGTTCACTTGGGCGACCATTTGCGGGTCAGACCTGGTGAAAAGGTGCCAGTTGATGGCTCTGTGCTCGAGGGAGAAAGTGCGGTGGATGAGTCCATGCTCACTGGTGAGCCTGTGCCGGTAATGAAAAGACCAGGGGATAGTTTGATCGGCGCCACGCTTAATACTCACGGGAGCTTGGTGATGGAGGCGCAAAAGGTCGGCGCCGACACCATGCTATCGCAGATAGTGCAAATGGTTGCTCTAGCCCAACGCTCCAAAGCGCCAATGCAAAGAATGGCAGACTCGATCGCCGGCTACTTTGTGATGGGAGTTATCGCGATTGCGTTGCTGACATTCTTAGGTTGGGGACTATTCGGCCCGGAGCCCAGCTGGGTCTTCGGCCTGATCAACGCTGTCGCCGTACTTATCATCGCTTGCCCCTGTGCACTTGGTCTCGCAACGCCAATGTCGATCATGGTTTCGACGGGTAAAGCGGCCAGTATGGGTGTGCTGTTCAGGGACGCCAGTGCTATTGAAAACCTTTGCAAGATCGACACGCTGATTGTCGATAAAACGGGGACCCTTACAGAGGGACGGCCGGTATTTCACAGTGTGGACTGCGCATTCCACGCCATCCGGCCACCCAGTCCACCAACATCCGGCCACCCGTTCCACGCTCATCCGGCCAGGCAGTCGGAGCGCAGCGACGCAGG
>NZ_LKBY01000177.1:0-3273 GCF_002699915.1 Pseudomonas sp. ICMP 8385
CCCCAAGGGCGCCGGCTATCCGGACAGCTTCGACTGTGACGGCTCGCACGACCTGAAGAAAGTTGCGCGCTTTGCTTCCTACCGCGGATTTCTGTTCGGCAGCCTGCGCGAGGACGTCGCCCCATTGGAAGAATTCCTCGGCGAGTCGAGGAAGGTCATCGACATGGTCGTCGACCAATCGCCCGAAGGTCTGGAGGTGCTGCGCGGTTCCAGCACCTATGTTTACGAAGGCAATTGGAAGGTGCAGGTCGAGAACGGGGCCGACGGCTACCACGTTAGCACTGTGCACTGGAATTACGCCGCCACCCAGCAGCAGCGCAAGCTGAGAGAAGCGGGCGATGATATTCGCGCCATGAGCGCCAGTAGCTGGGGCAAGGGTGGCGGTGGTTTCTACTCCTTTGAAAACGGCCATCAGATGATCTGGGCGCGCTGGCCCGACCCGGCAGACCGTCCGCTGTTCGCTGATCGAGATCGCTTAGCCAGTGAGGTTGGTGAAGCCCGTGCCGACTGGATGATCGGTATCTCCCGCAACCTCTGCCTCTACCCGAACCTCTACCTGATGGACCAGTTCGGCTCGCAGTTGCGTATCACCCGTCCGCTGTCGGTGGATAGAACCGAAATCACCATCTACTGCATCGCGCCGAAAGGCGAGGGCGCCGAGGCGCGTGCCCGCCGCGTCCGTCAGTACGAGGATTTCTTCAATGTCAGCGGCATGGCCACCCCGGACGACCTTGAAGAATTCCGCGCTTGCCAGCAGGGCTTCGCCGGCAGGGGAATGAACGATATGTCCCGTGGGGCGACGCACTGGATCGACGGCCCCGACGAAATTGCTAGGGGGATTGATCTGCACCCGCTGATGAGTGGCCCGCGTATCGAGGACGAGGGCCTGTTCGTCATGCAGCACAAGTACTGGCAACAGCAGATGATCAGGGCCGTCAAGGCCGAACAGGATCGGCTGATCCATGCGGAGGGCGCGTAAATGACTATCTCCTACGAAGCCGTGCGCGATTTCCTTTACCGCGAAGCACGCTACCTCGACGACAAGCAGTGGGATAGCTGGCTGGAAATGTACGCGCCGGACGCCACTTTCTGGATGCCGGCCTGGGACGCCCGCGACCAATTGACCGAAGACCCGCAGAGCCAGATCTCGCTGATTTGGTACGGCAATCGCGGTGGCCTAGAGGATCGGGTGTTCCGCATCAAGACCGAGCGCTCCAGTGCCACCATTCCGGACACCCGAACCAGCCACAACATCAGCAATCTGGAGTTGCTCGAGCAGTCCGACGGCTTCTGTAAGCTGCGCTACAACTGGTACACCTTGAATTACCGGTACAAGACGGTGGACCACTTCTTTGGCACCAACTTCTGCACCCTCGACACATGCGGCGAGAGCCCGCTGATTAAGGCCAAGAAGGTCGTTCTGAAGAACGACTACGTCCGCCAGTTCATCGATGTATACCACGTCTGAGGTGCCGCCATGACACACAAGGTTGCACTGAACTTCGAAGACGGCGTCACTCGTTTCATCGATGCTAATGCTGGCGAGACTATTGCTGATGCTGCCTACCGCCAAGGCATCAATTTACCCATGGACTGCCGAGACGGTGCATGCGGCGCCTGCAAATGCTTCGCCGAGAGCGGCCGCTACGACCTCGGCGAGGAATACATCGAGGATGCGTTGAGCGAAGCCGAAGCCGAGCAGGGCTACGTGCTGACCTGCCAGATGCGCGCCGAAAGCGACTGCGTGATTCGCGTTCCGGCCGCATCGGACGTCTGTAAGACCCAGCAGGCCAGCTATCAGGCAGCGATCAGCAACGTGCGTCAGCTGTCCGAGAGCACCATCGCGCTGTCTATCAAAAGCGCATCGCTGAACCAGTTGGCGTTTCTGCCGGGCCAGTACGTCAATCTGCAAGTGCCGGGCAGCGACCAGACCCGCGCCTATTCCTTCAGCTCGCTGCAAAAGGATGGCGAGGTCGGCTTCCTGATCCGCAACGTGCCGGGCGGGCTGATGAGCAGCTTCCTGACCAGCCTCGCCAAGGTCGGCGATAGCGTCAGTCTGGCTGGACCGCTGGGCGCGTTCTATCTGCGCGAGATCAAGCGGCCGCTGCTGTTGCTGGCGGGTGGTACCGGCCTAGCGCCGTTCACCGCGATGCTGGAGAAGATCGCCGAGCAGGGCAGCGAGCACCCGCTCCATCTGATCTACGGCGTCACCCATGACCACGACCTGGTCGAAATGGACAAGCTAGAGGCATTCGCCNCACGACCTGGTCGAAATGGACAAGCTAGAGGCATTCGCCGCGCGCATTCCCAACTTCAGCTACAGCGCCTGCGTCGCCAGCCCGGACAGCGCCTATCCGCAAAAGGGCTATGTGACCCAGTACATCGAGCCCAAACACCTCAACGGCGGTGAGGTAGATGTCTACCTTTGCGGTCCGCCACCAATGGTCGAGGCGGTCAGTCAGTACATTCGCGCACAGGGCCTCCAGCCGGCCAATTTCTATTATGAGAAGTTCGCCGCCAGCGCCTAGAGGCTCCTTTGGTCCGCTTACTTGGTGAGCGGGCCTGTTTTATTCGTGCAGTAGAGCCCATGTTTCCTGCGAACTTTCCCAAAATTGCATCTGGGCTACACAACCGAGGTGGTTCATGAACAAACGTTTCCAGGACAAGACTGCCGTTATCACCGGCGCTGCCCAGGGCATCGGTCGCCGAGGTCGGCTGCTGCTGGTCGACCGTTCCGAGCTAATACATGAGCTGGCCGACGAACTGGTCGGAGTCGCTGAGGTGCTGACCCTGACCGCCGACCTTGAGCAGTTCGCCGATTGCCAACGGGTGATGGCGGCGGCGCTCGAGCGCTTCGGTCGTCTGGACATTCTGATCAACAACGTTGGCGGCACCATTTGGGCTAAGCCATTCGAGCATTACCAGGAACACGAGATCGAGGCCGAAGTGCGTCGTTCGCTGTTCCCCACCCTGTGGTGCTGCCACGCCGCGCTGCCGCCAATGCTCGAGCAGGGCAGTGGAGCCATCGTCAACGTTTCCTCCGTCGCCACGCGCGGGGTCAATCGCGTGCCCTACGGCGCGGCAAAGGGTGGCGTTAACGCCCTGACCGCCTGCCTGGCCTTTGAAACCGCCGAGCGCGGTATCCGGGTCAACGCCACCGCGCCGGGTGGCACCGAGGCGCCTCCACGGCGGATTCCGCGCAATAGCGCCGAGCCGAGTGAGCAGGAGAAGGTCTGGTACCAGCAGATCGTCGACCAGTCCCTCGACAGCAGC
>NZ_LKBY01000178.1:0-3191 GCF_002699915.1 Pseudomonas sp. ICMP 8385
CCACGGCGGATTCCGCGCAATAGCGCCGAGCCGAGTGAGCAGGAGAAGGTCTGGTACCAGCAGATCGTCGACCAGTCCCTCGACAGCAGCCTTATGAAACGCTACGGAAGCATTGACGAGCAGGTCGAGGCAATTCTGTTCCTTGCTTCTGACGCCGCCTCCTACATCACCGGTATAACTCTTCCGGTGGCAGGGGGAGACCTCGGTTGACCCTTATGTCTGGTTAAGAAGAGAAATCGACATGCGAAGAAGCAACGTACATAAGATCCCTGACGCTCATTTTCGGGGGGGTTATGCCGGCATCACGCAGAGCTGTTGGGGGATACTTCCGTCATGTTTAGTGTATCTGGGATGAATATGAACAGTGCCGGCTACGAGGTGTTCGAAGTGCTAAGCGGCCAGTCATTCCGCTGTGCGGAGGGCCAGTCGGTACTGCGCGCCATGGAAGCCCAGCACAAACGCTGCATTCCGGTGGGCTGTCGCGGCGGCGGTTGCGGGCTGTGCAAGGTCCATGTGCTGCATGGCAATTACCGTCGCGGTCGCATGAGCTGCCATCACGTGCCGCCCGAGTTGGAGAGCCAAGGCTTGGCGCTGGCATGCCAGGTATTTCCGCAGTCCGATCTGAGCATCGAATGTCTTTGCCCTAATAGCGAAGGCGACAAAAACAACAGATGAAACAAGAGGTGCCGTCATGAAAAAAGGCGTTCTGCGACCCGGCCACATCCAGCTGCGCGTTCTCAATCTAGAGAGTGCCCTGGCCCACTACCGCGACCTGCTCGGCCTGATCGAAGTGGACCGTGATGACTTCGGGCGCGTCTATTTGAAGGCTTGGACCGAAGTGGATAAGTTTTCCCTGGTGCTGCGTGAAGCGGATGAGCCGGGCATGGATTTCATGGGTTTCAAGGTTGTGGATGAGGATGCTCTCCGGCAACTGGAGCGGGATCTGATGGCATATGGCTGTGCCGTTGAGCAGCTACCCGCAGGTGAACTGAACAGTTGTGGCCGACGGGTGCGCTTCCAGGCACCCTCCGGGCATCACTTCGAGTTGTATTCAGACAAGGAATATACTGGAAAGTGGGGTGTGAATGAGGTCAATCCCGAGGCATGGCCGCGCGATCTGAAAGGTATGGCGGCTGTGCGTTTCGACCACGCCCTCATGTATGGCGACGAATTGCCGGCGACCTATGACCTGTTCACCAAGGTGCTCGGCTTCTATCTGGCCGAACAGGTGCTGGACGAAAATGGCACGCGCGTCGCCCAGTTCCTCAGTCTGTCGACCAAGGCCCACGACGTGGCCTTCATTCACCATCCGGAAAAAGGCCGCCTCCATCATGTGTCCTTCCACCTCGAAACCTGGGAAGACGTGCTTCGCGCCGCCGACCTGATCTCCATGACCGACACCTCGATCGACATCGGCCCAACCCGCCACGGCCTCACTCACGGCAAGACCATCTACTTCTTCGACCCGTCCGGTAACCGCAACGAAGTGTTCTGCGGGGGAGATTACAACTACCCGGACCACAAACCGGTGACCTGGACCACCGACCAGCTGGGCAAGGCGATCTTTTACCACGACCGCATTCTCAACGAACGATTCATGACTGTGCTGACCTGATGGTCCGGCTCGACTTATTGCAGAGACTGCGCAGATGAAAGAGATCAAGCATTTCATTAACGGTGCCTTCGTCTATTCGGCCGACGGCCGCACCTTTGAGGACATCAACCCGGTCAATGGCCAGGTGATCGGCCGCGTTCACGAGGCCGGCCGCGCCGAGGTCGACGCTGCGGTCAAGGCCGCCCGCGCCGCGCTCAAGGGGCCCTGGGGGAAGATGACGGTGGCCGAGCGCGCCGAGATTCTGCATCGCGTGGCCGATGGCATCACGGCGCGCTTCGACGAGTTCCTCGAGGCCGAATGCCTCGACACCGGCAAGCCGAAGTCGCTGGCCAGCCACATCGACATCCCGCGCGGCGCGGCGAACTTCAAGGTGTTCGCCGACCTGATCAAGAACGTCCCCACCGAGGCCTTCGAGGTGGCCACCCCGGACGGCGCCGGTGCACTCAACTACGGCGTGCGCCGGCCCAAGGGGGTGATCGGGGTGATCAGCCCGTGGAACCTGCCGCTGCTGCTGATGACCTGGAAAGTCGGCCCGGCACTCGCCTGCGGCAACTGCGTGGTAGTCAAGCCATCCGAGGAAACCCCGCTGACCGCCACTCTGCTCGGCGAGGTGATGCAGGCCGCCGGTGTGCCGGCCGGCGTGTACAACGTGGTGCACGGTTTCGGCGGCGATTCGGCCGGGGCCTTCCTCACCGAGCACCCGGACGTCGACGCCTACACCTTCACCGGCGAGACCGGCACCGGCGAAACCATCATGCGCGCCGCGGCCAAGGGCGTGCGCCAGGTGTCGCTGGAGCTGGGCGGCAAGAACGCTGGTATCGTCTTCGCCGACTGCGATATGGACAAGGCCATCGAAGGCACCCTGCGCTCGGCCTTCGCCAACTGCGGCCAGGTCTGCCTGGGCACCGAGCGGGTGTATGTCGAGCGGCCGATCTTCGACGCGTTCGTCGCCCGCCTCAAGGCCGGCGCCGAAGCGTTGAAGATCGGCGAACCGAACGATCCAGAGGCCAATTTCGGCCCGCTGATCAGCCACAAGCACCGTGAAAAAGTCCTCAATTACTACCAGCAGGCAGTCGACGACGGCGCCACCGTTGTCACCGGCGGCGGCGTGCCGGACATGTCGGCGCACCTGGCCGGCGGCGCCTGGGTGCAGCCGACCATCTGGACCGGCCTGGCCGACGATTCGGCGGTGGTCACCGAGGAAATCTTCGGCCCCTGCTGCCATATCCGCCCGTTCGACAGCGAGGAGGAAGCCATCGAACTGGCCAACAGCCTGCCTTACGGCCTGGCCTCGGCGATCTGGACCGAGAACGCTTCGCGCGCCCACCGCGTCGCCGGGCAGATCGAGGCCGGCATCGTTTGGGTCAACAGCTGGTTCCTGCGCGACCTGCGCACCGCCTTCGGCGGCAGCAAGCAGTCGGGCATCGGGCGCGAAGGAGGGGTGCACTCGCTGGAATTCTACACCGAGCTGAAAAACATTTGTGTGAAACTCTGAGGACCTGGTCATGAACGCACCGCAGCAAAGCCCTGAAATCGGTCGAGAGATTATCGCTGCCGGCTACCGCACCAACCTGCA